>CADCPU010000047.1 GCA_902803365.1 Oscillospiraceae bacterium | reverse complement strand
TCTGTAATATGGATAAGCAGCTCGAGCAGCTGCCGCTCGACGGTATAAGCTTCGGCTGCGGTACGAGAGTCGTGTGCGGCGGAAGGACCCTTAAGGCCCTGGAATTCGATCGTAAGGCCACGAAGGAGTTTGTTGAGATATACCGCTCATTAAACATCGCGACGGTCTACGAGTGCGATACGGCGCTTTATTATGACCCCAAAGGTCCGGACCATCCGTTGATCCCGAAGTTCCGCGAGTATACGGACATGATGGGTAACGGCAGGGATATAACGGACGACGATGAGGAATTCAGGGCAGTAAAGATGTTCTGCTTTATCGAGGAGGATCGTGTTCGTGAGGCGCTCCTTACGGCGCTCTCGAAAACAGGCCACCCGTTCTACGCCATCGATCGCGGCAACACGGGCTGGGAGATCGTACCTGAAGGCTGCACCAAGGCAACGGGCATCGAGCTCATAAGGCAGGAGCTCGGCGTGAAGCTCGAGGATTGTTATGTGTTCGGCGACTCGAGAAACGACCTGTCGATGTTAACGCACGTAAAAAACAGCGTCGCCATGGGACAGGCCCCTGACGACGTTAAAGCGCTTTGTTCTTATGTTACAGATACGCCGATAAACGACGGTATCAAAAAGGCCCTTGAGGCCCTGAAGCTGATCTGACGATCAGACCTGATATTCACCCTTCTCGTTCATGTAGAAGAGGTTTCCGTCTACGATGAGGACATCGGAGCCCGGATTTAACTGCTTGTAGGCGTCCTGCGAGCAGAAGATCTTGGTCACATACGTATTGTTGCTGAAGAAGACAACGTCTACCTGGGAGATATAAAGATCGCCCTGATCGGAATTGTTCCTTACACGTCTGAACTGCATGACCTTGCCTCGTGCAACGTGTGTCGTAGGGCTTACGAACTCGCTCTTGACCTTGGAGTAAGAGAGCATGAATCCGACGAGTGCCAGAGACATCGTGAATGCGATACCGAGTGCTCCGTAGATCGCAAGTTCCCTGTTAAAGATAAATATGCCGATCCCGGCTGCGAGAAAAGCAAGTGCGAGTATCTCGAAGATGATGTTTCCGAGAAGCGCGCGAGGGATGACCCTGGACGGAGATTTGTATTTCTCCTTGAAAGCCTTATACTCTTCAGGAGTGATCCTTGAGCCGATGATCTCGCTCTCGTGGATCTTCTTGATTCGGAGCTTGCTCTCGTCATTCCAAACGTTAAACGGCTGGATGGCCATGCCGTCCTTGAGAGCCGGAGTGAGATCCTGCGGGATCCTGATCCTTCCGTCATCGTCGATGTGATTCTTGATGGCCGCACCGGCCTCAACGATCTCGTCATCCAAGATCATTGCTTCGGTTTTGGGTGTAATCTTTACCATGTATCAAAGTACCTTTGCGAGGAATGTCTTAAGTCTGTCGTTCTTAGGATCGTTAAAGATCTCCTCAGGTGTCCCTTCTTCTATTATCTTGCCGCCGTCCATAAAGATCACGCGGCTTCCGACTTCACGCGCAAAGCCCATCTCGTGAGTAACAACTACCATCGTCATGCCTGACTTGGCGAGGTCCTTCATAACGTCCAGAACTTCACCTACCATCTCTGGGTCGAGAGCTGATGTCGGTTCATCGAACAGGAGAACGTCAGGTGACATGCACAGAGCGCGGACGATCGCGATACGCTGCTTCTGACCGCCTGAGAGCTGGCTCGGGAATGCGTAGCCGCGGTCACCGAGAGCAACCTTTTCGAGCAGGGCCTGAGCCTTCCCCTGTGCCTCGCTCTTACTCATCTTGAGGAGCTTTACGGGAGCGAGAGTCATGTTATCCATGATCGACAGGTGAGGGAAGAGGTTAAAGTGCTGGAAGACCATGCCCATCTTCCTCCTTAAGAGGTTGATGTCTGTCTTCGGAGAAGTGATGTCGACACCTTCGAAAGTGATCGTGCCGGATGTCGGGCGCTCCAAGAGGTTAAGTGACCTCAGGAACGTGGACTTACCCGAGCCCGAAGGTCCGATGATAACGACTACCTCGCCCTTCCTTATGTCGGTCGTAATGCCGTCGAGAGCCCTGATGGCGCCCATGTTATAGTGCTTTTTAAGATCCGATACGGAAATGAGAATGTTATTGTCAGCGTTCACTGTTCCTGAGCCTCCTCTCGAGTATGGATACGAGCTTACTGAAGAATATGACGATCAGAAGATAGATCAGCGCAACTGCCAAGAGCGGCATGAAAGCGGAGAACGTACGGCTTCTTATGACGTCGCCGCCTCTTGTCATATCCTGGATACCTACGTAACCCGATACAGATGTCTCCTTGATGAGAACGATAAATTCATTCGCGAGTGCAGGCAAAACGTTCTTGAAAGCCTGCGGAATGATGATATAGACCATTGTCTGAATGTAGTTAAAGCCCAGTGAACGGCCTGCTTCGAACTGACCGTTGTCGATGCTCATGATACCTGATCTGATGATCTCGGCAACATATGCACCGGAGTTGAAGCCGAATGCAAGGACTGCAACGAGAAGTTGGTTGGTCGAGGACGCGAAAATGATGTAGTAAGTGATCATGAGCTGTACTACTACAGGGGTTCCGCGGATGACCGTCAGATAGAGCTTAACGATGGCGTTAAGGATGGCAAGCAATGCTTGGCCCGG
>CADCPU010000046.1 GCA_902803365.1 Oscillospiraceae bacterium | reverse complement strand
GGCTGACTTTGGCAAGGATGATTTTCTGTTCATCCTTGGTGATGTTGTAGATCGCAATGGCGACGGGGGAGTAGAGACACTTAAGTGGCTCTTGTATCAGACCAATGTTCAGTTGATACTCGGTAATCATGAAGCGATGCTTTTGGCTTGCTCATTTGTTTTCGATGAGATAACGGAAGACAGTATAGATAAACTGGATGCCGAGAAGTTGGATATGTTGTCCAGATACAGTCTTGATGGCGGGGATACAACGCTCAAGGCGATGCAGCAACTTACAAGGGAAGAGCAGCAGGATATCCTGGACTACCTTCGTGAGGCGCCTTTGTATGAGACTGTAAATGCAGGCGGCCGTGACTTTATCCTTGTTCATTCCGGACTTGATGAGTTTGATCCCAAGAAAAAGATAGAGGAATACACGAGCGAGGAGCTTTTGTGGGCTTGGCCGGAACTGACGGATGTTTATTACAAGGATGTTATCACGGTGTTCGGGCATACTCCGACTCTCTCATACGGTGAGGAATTCAAGGATAAGATAATTAAGACGGATACGTGGATCGATATCGATATGGGAGCAGGATTCGGAAGACAGCCGGTGCTCTTGAGATTGGATGATATGAAGGAGTTCAGACTATGAATGAAGAGAATAAGCAGTTTGAGACTGTAACTGACAGTGAAGTTATCGAGGCATGCACCGGCCGCGTGACGCACTTTGTTGACAAAGCAATATTGACTGTCGTATTTTAATAATTGAATGGTCGGTCTGTTCTATAATTCGTCTGGAAGATATATGTAAATAAATATGTTCAAGTCATTGGTGTCATTTATGGACAGGAGCCCCGATTTGTAGTTTGTAGATAAGGGTGTTGATGCCAGGATCAAACCTTATTGATATAAGATTGTTGGTTATTGAGGAGGAGAGAAAATGAGATTTAAAAAGTTTGTCAGCGCTTTTCTTGCGTTTGTAGTGGCAATCGGAATGTTGTCTTTTTCGGCAGAGAAGGCGAATGCCGATCCGGTAGATGAGAACGATTTGTTTTGGGACAGTTTCTCTACCTATTATTATCTATATTATCTGGATTCGGCGGAGCAATCTGTCTATTGGCAGTTCAAAGATGCATGTAAGAACTGCCTGCTGGGAGACGGTATAGACTATTCATCGACAGGCGGTATAACTGTCCAATTGGATACTACTATGCCGTCAGTTATTCGTAGTAAGGATTCGCTTTCAAAGATCTATGAAGTATTCTGTCTGGAAAATCCGCAGTATTTTTTTCTGACCGGGGAGTTCTCGCTGGACAATGAGTTGAATGCCGGCATGATCACTCTGCATATGTACGATGATCTTTGCGAAGCGGAATCGAGAAAAAGTGCGGTGAAAAATGTAAAAGATGTGCTTGAAATATATATTAATGACGTACCTGAGGATCTTTCCGATTCCGAGAAAGAAAGAATCATTCATGATATGATGTGTCAGAGTATATCTTTCGGGTACAGTGATTATGAAAAGAGTCTTTATTCGGCGGCCTTTGGTTCTGCCTCGAGTCGCGGATATTCCAAGATGTTTGCCGCATTGATGAATCACTTCGGGATAAAGACTATATGTATCAGCGGAGAAGATCATGGAGAAAGTCGTTATTGGAACGCCGTAGAATTTAACGGCTTTTGGTATTATGTCGATGTGGGAAGTGACGATAATGATGAATCTAATACCATAGATCTCCGTTATCTGAATACAAATGATCTGAATGGCCGATCTTTGGCAAAGTCGATATTAGAGTATATTCCGCCGGTCATGTGTGATAATGTCTCTGATGAGACTTATGAGTCGCAGGTATTTACTGTCGAAGACGCCGACTATTTTGTGGTCAACAGAAAGAACAGTCTCTTACAAGACTCTTACGTACTCTGCACGAGTTCTGATATGACCGATGTCAGAATGGTAACTTATAACGGGACCGAATACAAAGTCCTGAATTGTCGGGGATTCTATTCTCCGGATATAAAGGATTACTGGTATTCGTTCTCGAACAGATATTATTACGGAAAACTGGTCGATTGGGAGAAAGCCGTATATGATCAGCTCGATGCGACGTGCATGGATCTGCTTATCGGTGATGCTTCTTACGGAATATTTGATGAGGTAGAGATCCCTATATCGAATATCCTTGCCCAATACCCTAAAGATAAGCCGGACATAAAACAGGTTGAAAACATCTATAGAGTGTTTGCTACTGAAAACCCTCAATATTTTTTTCTTGAAGGTTTCTGCGAAGTCAATTATAAATCTTCAGGTGCATTTTTGAAGTTTGATATCTATAATATATTAAAGTCACTTGCCATAAGAAGGGTTGCTGCCGAGTTTTGCAGGATGCACTTGGATCAGTATGTATCTCTCGTTCCGACAGATCTGAGACCTGAAGAGAAAGAACGTATAGTTCATGATGCGATATGTAAGAATATCGTGTATCACGACTGGTTTGTGCGCGAGAAGGACTGCCTTGAACTCCGTCTGGATCAGAGTATTTTAGGCGCACTTATGGATCATTGTGTATGCAACGGATATGCTATGCTGAATACTGCTCTGCTCAACAAGGTAGGGCTAAACTGCATATATATCCAGAGTGTGGATCATGCATGGAATCTCGTGGAACTTCACGGTTATTGGTTCCGTGTGGATTGTACATGGGATGACGGGGGAGATAAAGTCTTATACGGCTGTTACAATACATCGGGAAATTCCGATGATCCCAAGGCTTTTATAAAATATCTTCCTGAAGTTCCTTATGACAATATGGATGAAGGCGAGAACTCAACAGAATACCATTCTCCATATTTCACCGAAGGCGGACATGAGTACTTCATCGTAAATGAAGATACCGAGAAGACAGGTGTTAAAAGATTCGCGCTGTGTCTGGATTCCGATCCTGTTGATGTAAAAAATGTCACGCATGACGGAAAGCAGTACGAGGTGATTAATG
>CADCPU010000045.1 GCA_902803365.1 Oscillospiraceae bacterium | reverse complement strand
TGGTGTTCGCGAGCGGATTCGAACCGCTGGCCTACCGCTTAGGAGGCGGTCGCTCTATCCTGCTGAGCTACGCAAACAGATCGTGCTTATCAACAACGGGTATTAGTATATCACAAAAAATACCGTTCCGACCATAACAATTAAAGATATTATTAAAAGAATTGCAGGAGCACCCGTGGTGTTGCGGCTCCTGTTAGACAAAATAAGGCGTCTCGGGATCGATACGATGAATCCGGTAAGCAGGAAATCGGCAAGCATTACAAGGAAAATATACGCTGCAAACTTCGCATTGGAGAAATCCACCGCAAACGGAAAAGATATGAATGTACAGATGACCGGATACTCATAATATCTTACGAGATTACGAAGTTCGAACGAATCCGCACTGTCCCTGTAGAGCGGGAGCCTGAATACCAGGAGCATCATACCTCCCATCAGAAGTGCGATAAAGAGCGGGATAAACAGTTTAAGATCCTGTGCTCTCTGTCCGAGGAAATGTAATACGGTTCCCGTTACCGTCACACTGAAAAAAGCGAAAAGAGTCAAGTACAGCTTTGCAAAAACGAACTTACGGAATTCATGAGGTTCTCTTATCGGAACATCATTAAAGATGTCGTACTGAGGAGCAGGTGCAAAGTAAACGCCCCTTTTCAAGAACGCGGACAGGATATAAGATGCCGCAAAGAGAATGAGACCTGCAAACATGATGGATACAAAGCCCTTTGTTATCTGCAGGAGCTGGCATATCGATGTCGTAAGGAGCATCGTACCAGCCGCTATTCCGGTAGGGATAAGGATATTCCATTTAAAGCCCGGACGCTCATCCACATAGTCACTCATAACGGCAAATGCGATCGCCATAGGAGTCAGATAATACATATCGTAGATGCTGACGAGATTATAATGCAGAAGATCTGCGAACCTGCCTCCGAGAGTCTTAACGGCATATGTATATCCGATACCGAATAAGAGCACGAAAATAAAGTTCACGAGACAGTTCAGCATCAGGTTCTTGCGCGGGACAAAAAGCCTTACGGTACAACTCCAAAGACCGATCATAAGGAAAAGCACGAGAGTCCATGGTGCAAATGAGCGTAAGTCCTCACACTTCATCGCGAGAGATAATACTACGCCTACCATAAAGATAACGGCTTTCTGACCGAAAAAGAACGGCGCGGCGGAAACACGTCCGACGTGGATGCCGTCGGGCTCTTTGGAGCGTTCCTTATAGTTGTCGAACGGTGTATCGACTCTGTTGTTCTTACCGATCACTGCCATCTTATACCATCCAGTTCATGTATTCTTTGAAGAATTTATATGCTTCGTTTATCGACGAACAGAACACTTCCGCTATCTCATCAGATTCCGAATAATTCAGGAGGAATGTTCTGATCTCAGACATCGGGATGCCGTCAATACTCTCCGAGACGATACTTGAGTTGTAATCACCTGCAACACCGTCTTCAGAACCCGGCTCAACTCTAGCATCATTGTCTTTTACGTAGACCTGGGAATCGTCTATCTTGCTTACGTCTTCCGGGCTGTCGAGCGTAGTCTCATAAACATTCATATATGTTGTCTCGCCTGTTTCCTCATTATAATTGCGGAACGGATCGAGATTCTCAAATGAATAGACTATGTGTCCGTCATCATCCTTAAGTGATTCGGGATCGATGCCGATCGTCGTCAGGACATTTCCGAGTGCATCTATGTATTCATCCTTGTCAAACCTGTTCTTGGAATTTTCGAGACACTCATTCGCGAGATTTACAAAAGCAGAGATATCCGTCGTAACACCTTCGATTATCTCCGTCTTTCCGTCTGACTTCATCGCAAGTCTCGATACATCCTGAAGCTCGATAAGCGCATGACAGATATTATAGGACTGAGTAGCCCAGTTCTCGCCCGAGTTAACATACGCGCCTGTAAGAGACGCCTGGTTACGGCTGCCTGTCGTAGGATCGAGATTTATACCGTCCCACTTAACACGCCTGATCCTGCCGTCCTTGATGTCGATCTCTACATAATCGATATAATCCTTGTTGTCCTTAACGAGAGTCTGCGCATAATATGTGCCGTCGTTAAGACCTTCCGGCGGGTTGTATTCACTGAAGATTACTTCCTCCTCGCCTTCCTCCGATAATGCGACAGGCATCTGCTTGCCGGTCACACCTACGATAAGACCCGTGAAGTCCTCTTCCTTAAATCCGCTCGAATCGTCGGTTATCATCTTGTAACCTTTGACCGTCGAACCGTCGCTGTCGATACCGATATATGAATGAAGCGGCGTACCCTCACGCGAAGTGACATTGACCTCGGCAATATATCCTACGATCTCATCTTTTTCGCCATAAGCCAGATAGACCCTGCTGATGCTCTTTGATTCATCAATGAGATCATGTTCAAGTATTCCGTAGTGATCAGCCTCGAGCACTGTCGAAAACAGCTCGCGGTATTCCTTCTGGCCTCTCTGCTTCTGCTTGTCAACTGACAGGAATGAGCCGACGGCAACAAATATGATGCTCGCGACGAGTACCAGGAGCAGATCGATAATGACTCTCCTTAACTGGGATCTTGTCATCATTCGGCATCACCCGCTTTCTTCCTGCCCGCAGCCTTGGACGTAAGAGTATCCGTGAAAAAATCGAGTGGAGGTGTCGCAAGGTTTATGAGAAGGACCGGCGTACAAAGTGCCGTGATCGCATCTACCCTCTTGAACAGTAACATGGTCAGGAGAGCACAGATAGCCGCAGAGAACATTCTCATGAGCGGGTTGACCGGCATGGTGGTAAAGTCACCGAGCGCGAACAACGCGATAAAGAGAACGCCTGACGTAAGTATATATACGAGAAGATCCATAAAGATCGTTCCCGCCATTATCTTGTCGATATTGAGGATAGGATAAAAGATCACAACAGCTCCCAGATATCCGAAGAATGCGTAGCCTCTGACGATCCTCTTCAAAAGCAGATAAACTGCTCCGAACAGCACCATGATACCGCATCCGATACCGATAAAAGTTCCGAACTTACCAAACAGGATCTCCGTAAAATAAAGAGAACTCAAGTCCGTCATCGTGCCCTTCGAAGGTGTCAGGCTCCAAAGAGATTTAACTTCGTACCAGTCAAGAAACGGCATCTTAAATCCCATGAGCTTATCCGGCATGATGAGCTGAACGAACAGTCTCGCGCCGATCGCGGGATTTATGATATTCGATCCTACGCCGCCGAAGAACTGCTTGACGACCATGGAACCGAAGAGGATACCGACTATGACGACCCAGAGCGAAGTATCGGGAGGCAGCATGAGCGCGAAGATCGTGCCGCTTACAAACGCACTGATATCCCAGGCGTCCTTGTTAAATGTTTTCGCTCTGATAAGTCTCGAAAAAAGTATATCGAACAGAAAGAAGAGCATCTGCGATGCAAGTATGAGCACGCCTGCTCTTATTCCGTAATAGACAACAGATAAAACGATACAGGGAATGAGCGCTATCATGACGGTTATGTACATGTACGGCGCATTCTTGAACGAATGGATGAACGGAGCAAAGTAACCTTTTATCATACGTACTTTCCTCCTTCAAACGGAATGACGATAGTATCTTCATCAACAAGATCCTCATCATTCATCTCATCGGAATCAACATACGCTTCAAGAAGCGACGCATCACCGATATCGAGTTTCTCGAGAGTGAATCTCGTATTTCTTCCGCCCGACATATCCTTGTTGATCTTGCTCCTGTTCCTGTGTGCTGAAGCAAATGAAGCGATAGTACCCGTAAGGTCCAGACCTGCCGGGCAGACATATGAGCAGGCACCGCAAGCGATGCACTTGACCGCATTCTCGATCGTAGCCTTCTCTTCCATACCGGATTCTATGAGTTTAAAGCAAAGACTAGGGAAGATATCCATAGGACATGCGTCATAGCACATACCGCAATGGATGCACGGAGTCTTTGGAGAATCGATCATCTTTATGACCGTGATCGCACTGGTCGTCTTGATTATCGGAGTATCAAGATCGGTGCACGACAGACCCGTAAGCGCATTGCCCCAGACGATCCTGCATGAGGAAAAGACAGGCGACATCTTGCTTAGGACTTCCCTTATGGGAGTTCCGATCGGAACAAGGACATTATGTCCGTCAGTCGTGTCACCCGATATGGTCACGACTCTTCCCATAAAAGGCGTGTTGTCAGCGATCGCTTCCCAAACTTTACAAAGAGTCGAACAGTTAAAGAGTACAGCACCGACGCTCTCTTCAAGCGTGTCGCTGTCGCCGAGCTCGATCGAATAGAGAGCTCTTGCAACGAGCCTGTAGTGACCCTGCGGAAATCTGTCCTTAAATTCGGTTATCGTGAATTCGATATCCTTATGTTCTTCCTTGTAAAAATCTATGGAATTCTGAAGGAATGTCTTCTCGGTCTTACGCTCTTCCGAGATAAGGAAGTTAATCTTGTTGATCCCTATTATGTTCGCGATAACAACTGCACCCATTACCACATGATCCGGGTTCTCGGATATGTTGTACAGATCGCAGGTCGCATAAGGCTCGCTCTGAAGACAGTTTACGAGAAGTTCCTTAACATCGAGCTTTTTGGCGCGATTGATCTTCGCGATAGTCGGGATACCCTCACCGCCCATACCTACGATACCTGCATTGCGGATGATGCCCGATGCGGTATTTGCATCGATATCCATATCAGTACGAGGCCTTATGGAAGGGTGATTCGTCCTTTTTCGATCGCTCTCGATAACGATCGCGGTCGTCTGAACGCCGTTTGGCAGAGTGATGCCCTTGATCTCGGTCACCTTACCCGATATTCCCGAATGCACAGGGACCGAAAATGTGCCCGGACGCGGTGCACCGACGCACTGACCGATCAGGACTTCATCGCCCACTTCGACAGTCGGAACGGCGTCAACACCATAGTGCTGTTTCATAGGCAGGATTATCTTTGACGGATAGATACGCTCTATCATGGATTCGCGCACAAAACGAGTACGCCTTGAAAAATTCAAGGCGTTCTCGGGTAAAATGCTTTTCATGAAAGATAATCTGCGAGATCTCATAAGAGGGACCGATCAATCGGCATAACCTTCGAGGCGCTTGGATACACTGGATCTGCCGAGTTTTCTGATTGCTTTTGCTTCGATCTGTCTGATACGCTCACGGGTAACTCCGAGAGTACGGCCAACTTCCTCGAGTGTTCTCTGGCGGCCGTCATCAAGACCGAATCTGAGCTTGATTACCTTAGCTTCTCTTTCCGAGAGAACGGAAAGAACGTTAACGAGTTCTTCTTTAAGAAGGACTCTTGCAACTTCCTCATCAGGAGACAATGTCTCGTCAGAGGAGATAAAGTCTACGAGGTGGCTGTCCTCTTCCTCACCGACAGGCTTGTCGATGGATACAGGATCCTGAGAGATCCTCTGGATCTCACGGATCTTCTCCGGAGGAAGCTCCATCTTCTCAGCAAGCTCGTTTACATCAGGCTCACGACCCAATTCCTGAACGAGCTGACGCTGGATCCTTGTAAGCTTATTGATCGTCTCGACCATGTGAACAGGGATACGGATCGTTCTTGCCTGATCGGCAATTGCTCTCGTGATAGCCTGTCTGATCCACCATGTAGCATAAGTACTGAACTTAAAGCCCTTAGTGTGGTCGAACTTATCTACTGCCTTGATGAGACCGATGTTACCTTCCTGGATGAGATCCAAGAGGGAGAGGCCTCTGTTCATATATTTCTTCGCGATGGATACGACAAGTCTCAAGTTGGATTCAACGAGAACATCCTTGGCACTCTCATCGCCCTCGTTCATCCTGGATGCGAGGTCTCTCTCGTCATCAGCCGAGAGCAACGGGATCTTACCGATCTCCTTAAGATACATTCTGATGGAATCGTCAACTCCGATATCCTCTACGGAACCGAAATCAAGATTCTTAACGTCGTTATCCTGTTCGATGGTTACACCGGACTTCTCAAGTTCCGCTACCAACGCGCCCGCTTCGTCCGGGCTTATATCAAATTCTTCGGCAATACTGTCGAAATCGCTTTCCGAGATTGTGTTGCCGTTCTTACCGGCTACTTTCTTTACTGCCTTTACAGCACTCTGAATATCTGCCATTTTTTCTCCTTAAGGTTTTAAGATTCAGGCAAGGATCAGTCTACGTAATCCTTAAGCTTCTTGCTCCTGCTCGGATGTCTCAGCTTACGGATGGCTTTCGCCTCGATCTGCCTTATTCGCTCACGCGTAACACCGAATTCCCTGCCAACTTCTTCGAGGGTTCGCTGTCTTCCGTCATCGAGACCGAATCTCCTCCTCAGAACCTGTGCTTCACGTTCGCTTAATGTATTGAGAGTCTCGATCAGTTCCTCCTTGAGAAGTCCTCTTGCAGTGATCTCGTCAGGAGATGCAGTCTCATCGCTGGCGATAAAGTCAACAAGGTGGCTGTCCTCTTCCTCACCGACAGGCTTATCGATAGATACCGGATCCTGTGAGATCTTCTGGATCTCTCGGATCTTCTCTTCGGATATTCCCATCTTCTCTGCAAGTTCCTTGGAATCGGGTTCTCTTCCGAGTTCCTGGATCAATTGTCTCTCTATCCTGTTGAGCTTATTGATCGTCTCAACCATATGCACCGGGATCCTTATCGTTCTTGCTTGGTCTGCTATCGCTCTGGAAATAGCCTGTCTGATCCACCAAGTCGCATATGTACTGAACTTATAGCCCATAGAATAGTCAAATTTATCAACGGCCTTGATAAGACCGAGGTTTCCCTCCTGGATCAGGTCCAGAAGAGCAAGTCCTCTGTTCATGTACTTCTTCGCGATAGAGACAACGAGTCTCAAGTTGGACTCGATGAGGACGTCCTTGGCACTCTCGTCACCGTCGAGCATCCTTCTGGCAAGTTCCTGTTCCTGATCTGCATTGAGCAGCGGAACCTTACCGATCTCCTTTAAGTACATACGAACCGAGTCGTCTACATTTATCTCGTCACTGGCAGCTTCTTTGATCGACTCTTCCGCAGCAGTATCAGGGTCTTCCCTGTCCGTAATGGTGATGCCGCTCTTCTCAAGCTCATCCATAAGCCTGATAGAATCAGCCAAACCGTTTTCAAGATCTGCAGCCTCATTCTCGACTAATTCCTGTCGGATCGAGCCGCCGCGCTTTTCAGCGAGTTTCTTGAGCTTCGCGAGTTTCTTATCAAAATCTGCCATTCGATCACTCCTTATTTCTTAGAAGATGTCGCTTTGATATCCTCTCTGTAAGTTGCACCTGTAGACTTAACGTTATATACACCGCCATCCGCATAGATCTTCATAGTGATGTCCTTGTCGGAAGACGATTTTGTAATGCTCTTGCGAGCTTCGCTGTAGTTGGCGAAAAGTTGTTTTGCAGTATCCTCCGTGATCTTGTCGTCAGTAACGATACTTATGTACTGGCAGTTGAGGCCCTGGATGCTGTATCCTGCGCTCACGCCCTTCTCGTTCCTTGAAGTATCGACCTTAGCAACACCCTCAACTACGGAAGACATCTTGTTCTCCATCTTATCCGTAAGCTTTGTCCTCATGCTGTAGAGCGGTACTGAGATACCTGCTACAACTACAAGGAAAGCAACTGTTGCAGCACAGATCGCGATGACCGCCTTCTTAGGAGCCTTAACGTCCTTAGGAGCGATCTCGAACTTGCTCGTCTCAGAGCTGCTGCTCGATCTGCCTGTTGTCTTTTCTCTCTGAACTACCGGAGTTACCTGATCCGGCATAACACTGTACTGATGTTTATTTGATGTACCTGTCTTCTCAAACTTCTCGTTCGGGAAAACGATATCCTTCAATTCTGCATCGATAGGGATCAGCTCAGATCTTGGAAATACGGCATTACAGAATATGCATTCGCAAGTTTCATCTCCTGTACTGAATATGACCAAAGAGCCGCAATTCTTACAGATTCCCTGTTCTACTGCCATGTAAAAACCATCCTTCAATTCTAAAATAGCGCATAAAATCGCATTAAAAGTCAACGTACAATATAACATCTTCTTCACTTGAAGTCAACTTATTTTAATATATAATATGCACATGAAGACCAGAGAAGAGATACTTAAGACAAGACCACAAAGCGACAAAGAGCACTTTATGCTGCAGGCTATAAAAGAGGCCTACAAAGCATACGATATCGAAGAATGCCCGATCGGCGCCGTCGTAGTTAAAGACGGCAAGGTAATAGCGCGTGCTCATAACCTTCGCATCACCAAACAAAACGCGATCGCACATGCGGAAGTCCTCGCGATCCAAAAGGCATGCAAAAAGCTCGACTCCTGGCGTCTTGTCGACTGCGATCTGTATGTAACGCTCGAACCGTGTACGATGTGCTCGGGCGCGATAATCCAGTCAAGGATCCGCAAGGTCTACTTCGGAGCATACGACCCCAAAGGCGGAGCCGTATATTCCTGCAATGATATTTTCGACATCAAATACGGATATAATCACAAGGTCGAATTCGAAGGATCAGTCCTCAAGGAGGAATGCTCCGACATCCTTAAAGCTTTCTTCCGCGAAGTCCGCGAGAAGAAGCTCAAAGATCGATCTTGATACCGTTCCTTATAAGCCAGACACACTTGCCGCCTATCTTAAATCCAGATGCTTCCACAGCCGCAGCATAAAGCTCGAGCTGCAATCCGTGACGTTTCCTGATCTCAGCTTCGATCTTCTCAAGATCGTCACCCTTGACCTTATCAGTCTTGTAGTCAACGATGTAAGCAAGTCCGTCCTTGATATACATAACGTCAAGGACACCCTGTACCAATGTATCGTCATCGTCGGACACCTTGAGCGAGAACATGACAGGGCGCTCAAAGAACGCCTTATCTTCCCTCTCTGCAGCCGTAATATCAGCAAAGACATCAGACTTGATAAACTGCTCGAGCGGCGCCATGAACTTCTCGATAACAGGCTTCATCTGTTCCTTGACT
>CADCPU010000044.1 GCA_902803365.1 Oscillospiraceae bacterium | reverse complement strand
GTTTTTATCATGAACGCGATACCTGTCAGGATGATGATTATACCAAACACGAATATGGCAATCGCAGCGCGTTCGTTGCCCATGATGTGCTTTTTAACGTATCTGGCCTCTTCTTCCGTTGCTTCACGCAATCCCTTCATATTGTATCTCCCTTATCCCTATTTATCACTCAACGCTTTTCGCGAGATCGTTAATGATCTCACCTGCTATTATGAGGCCGACGACCGATGGAACGAACGCAGTCGATCCCGGTGTGCTCCTGCGCTTGGCGCCGCCTCTCTCAGAACCCGGCTGCAGGATGTCGGATGATTCATCGACGACCTCCTCGCGCGGTGTGATCGGTTCTTCCTTGGAATAGACGACCTTCAGCGACTTGATACCGCGCTTGCGGCATTCGCGGCGCATGACCTTGGCGAGCGGACAGACGGACGTCTTGTAGATGTCCTCGACCTCAAAGGCCGACGGGTCGAGCTTGTTGCCCGCGCCCATGGAGGATATCACCGGAGTGCCTGCCTTATCGGCGTTTTCGATGATCGTGAGCTTACCCGTGACAGTATCGATCGCGTCCACGATATAGTCGTATTGTGTGAAATCAAACTGATCCTGCGTCTCAGGCAGGTAGAACGTCTTGTAGGTCCTGACAACGCACTCGGGCGAGATGTCCCTGACGCGATCTGCCGCGGCATCGACCTTGTACTGACCGATCGTCTTATGAGTCGCGATGATCTGCCGGTTGATGTTACTCAGGCACACCTTGTCGTCGTCGATCAGGTCGAGCGCGCCGATACCGGATCTGGCGAGCGCCTCAACAACGTAGCCGCCCACTCCGCCGACTCCGAACACGGCGACCCTCGAAGCCGCCAGCCTATCCATTACATCTTTACCGTATAGAAGTTCCGTTCTCGAAAACTCGTTCATCACACACCTGCATTTAGTTATTTGCGCGGCCGCACCGCGCTTCCAAAAGAACTATACCACATCAGAGCGCCGACTTGATAACCTTCCTGTACAAAAGGGCCGTGATACCGCTTATCAACACAACTACACCGAGCGTCGCCAGATCCGCAAATTCGCTCGGGACGATCATGAGACCAGCTGCCGCGACTGCAGGCACGAGCGCGCCGATCATAGATATACCGACTGCCGCACTTTGTTTAACGACCTGGACCTCTGTCTCCCAGGTAAAGTTCGGAAACTTGATGTTGCAGAAAAGTCCGAAGCAGATCGCAAACACCGCAAAGACTGCCGGGATCAGGATGATCCAGATGCGCTCCATAAGACCGGCGCGCACCGTAAAGAGCATGATGAGTTCCGCGAGCGCGTAAAACGGCGCGACAAAGATCAGGTTAAACAGCAGCTTGGCCTTCATCAGGTCCTCGCCTGCGACCGGAAGGCTCTGGAGGATCCAGCGGTTCTTGCCCTCCATCGATATCGACGATGCCGCGATCGTCGTGAGCGAGAAAGTCATCGCTACAACAAACGGTATGCTGGCATTCAAGTTCAGCTCGAACGGCATACCCGACAGATCAGCGCCGTCGAGCAGTTTGTTCATGTCAAAGAACGCCAATGAGATCGCGAAAACGACTCCCATCACAGGTCCGACTATCGTATTCGACACATAGATACCGCTCGCAAAATACCTCTTGGCTTCCTTGGTAACGAGCGCCTTCATCACGCTGCTCCTCTGCATCTGCTCAAGCCTGAACTCGCGGTGACCGGATGTCGAATAGAGCATCGCCGTTATACCGAAGAAATTGCGTCCGATTATGAGCGCGGTGACTATAAGTGCCGATATTGAGATCAGGCCGTAGATGATAAGTCCCGTGATGTTATTTCCAAGGAACATGGCTCCCCAGGTCTTAATGAACGGCGCGTTGTTTTCGAGCTCTTCAAAAGCCTTCGAGATCTGCACGCCAAACTCCCTCATCGCTACTTCGGAAGACGCATCGGCATTGAGGTTCATATTCGTTGTCGTGATCTTTCCTCCCGTAAGGATCATCGGAAGGAGCAGCGATGCGACAGTTACGATCAGAACGAGGATCGTCTCGGTCAGGACCTTGTGACGGTTCCTGGCTACTATCGCGGAGGTCGCGATGCCGAACCATGAGGCGATCGCAGTCGGCAGGAGCGGAACGATCAGGATCGCGAGGATCATGTTGATATAAAATCCCGCGCCGAATCCGCCCATGATCCCGCTGATGACAAACGTCGGAAGCATTCCGAGAAGTGCGATGACGAGATTTCCGACATAGAAGCGGATGAGCCTCGCGGCAACTATCGAAAACGGCTTGACCGGCAGCGATGCCAGAAGGTCAAGGTCCTTCTCGCGATACAATAGCGAGCCGGCCTTATACATCCCGAGCGCCACGGTCAGGACGCTTATCAAGAAAGACCAGACCATCGGGATCTTGTCCTCAAGTCCCATCATCGCCATCGCGTAAGCCGATCCTCCCAAATAGCCTGTGAAGATCACCGCAAGGAAAACATACGTCCCCAGAAGGAACGAACGTCTCTTCTTCTCTGACGGCTCTTTTGTATGACGCCATACGTTCAGGCCGAACAGATCGATATGTTCAAGTTTTGTAAATGTGATAAGTTGATTCATCTGTATCCCTCCCCATAAGAGCCGTCACATATCGACGGTCTCCATGAAGATATCCTCGAGCGACGCCTTATCATTTACGACTTCGCTCATGAGGCCGCTCGTGACAAGATGTCCTTCCTTGATGATCGCGACCTTGTTGCAGAGCTTCTCGGCCACATCCAGAACGTGAGTCGAGAAAAAGATCGCGCCGCCCTTCCGGGTAAGATCCTTCATCATCTCCTTAAGAAGGAACGCAGCCTTCGGATCAAGTCCCACAAAAGGCTCGTCCATGATAAGCAGCTTAGGATCGTGGACCAGCGCGGATATGAGCACGATCTTCTGCTTCATTCCGTGCGAATATGATGAGATCAGATCACCGAGCGAGTCCGTTATCTCAAACTTCTCAGCCGCGGTCTTGATCCGCGCTTCCCTGTCAGCTGCAGATACACCGTAAACATCCGCGATGAAATTCAGGTACTGGATTCCTGTCATGAATTCATAGATATCAGGGTTATCCGGCACATACGCGATGCGGCGCTTCACCTCCATCGGGTCTTTCTTCACATCGATCCCGTCGATAAGGACCTCACCCTTATCGAATTCATGGATCCCCGTGATCGCCTTAAGGAGCGTCGTCTTGCCCGCTCCGTTATGTCCGATGAAAGCGTAGATATCGCCATTTTCGACATTGAGCGACACGCCCGATATTCCCTTCGTCGTTCCCTTGTAGATCTTCTCAAGATCCTTAATAACCAACATATTCGTATCTCCTTTATTCCTTTATAGTTTTATTCTTCCGTTGGCGAGAGTATCGTCGAAAAACTCCTGATCTTACCTTCCGACTTCTCCGATATCCTCGCATACTTCTGCATTACAACGCCAAACTCCGTCAGCATCTGCGTGAGTTCCTGATCCGTGAGCTTAAAGGTCGCCGTCCTCATCATGAGCATGTCCTTGACCGGATCCGCTCCTTCCTTAAGTCCGTAATTGTAGAAATTGATGTATAGCCCCATCAGGAACTGATATGCCAGATCCGAGATCCCGCACTCGTTGATCTTGCTTTGGTCAAACGCCAGGAGCCTCTCAACGCTGCCCCTGACCTTGCGCTCATCCTTGACCACGATAAGTCCCGCATCGATCATGTAATTGATGTGCCTGTAAAGTGTCGCCGGCGGCACATCCTTGATGTTCTCCGCGATCTGCTTCGTCGTCACAGTCCCGTTGGCCTGGACATACTGCATTATCCTCATCCTTGTCGAGTTAGACAGTATCTTTATAAAGTCCATATGGTTGACCTCCTTTGGCAGAGTTCCCGGTTCTTGCTGTATTATTATCATTTTTGATAATATTACTGTTTGTGGGAATAGTCAACATAAGACTTGGAGATTTAGATACTGCTAATGCAGACCCTAATTCGCATCCATGTTACCTTTGGTATCAAAATGGTTCATTGCGGCAGTGTCATGTATACCAAAGGTAACAAAACGACCGCCCGTGAAGGCGGCCGCATAAAGCAAATATTAGGATTTCGGCTCTCCCACCACTATGTTCGGAGCGGTGACGTCGCGGCCGCAGAACGGGCAGCTGCCTGTCGTGCCGGAACGGATCTTGAGAGGAGCCGCGCAGCCCGGGCAGCTGAGGCCGATGAACGGACGGTCCTTGGCGCCCGCATTCGGATCGGCACGGTCCGTTAGGATGAACCTCTGATTAGTCTCGTCATATACGAGGTTGATCAGGATCTTTTTACGGTCACCGTAATGGCGGATCTTCATCAGCTTCTGCGGAGTGATGTTCATATATTCTTCGATCTCATCTGCCGGAACGATGCCGTCCGCATCATTCTTGAGGATAGATTCGAGCTTAATGAGCTGGCCGATCTTTATAAAAGTACTGATATAGCCCCAGCAAAGCAGACTGAATACGAGAAAGAAGAAGAGGAATACAGGAAACAGTTCCCATTCCTGAGTCGAAAACATCGTACCGATGAAAGCCGTATCCAGGGTGAAGGCCGGGATCACGATAACAGACCAGAGCAATAACCAAAACATCAATCTTTTTCTGTTTAAGTACATATCATTCAGTCCTCATATAAGTTCCGCAGTACGAACACCTCGCACCGCCGTTTGCACGCATCTTTACCTCAGCTCCGCAATGCGGACACTCGACCGTGATGAAGTCTGCCGATGTCTCGACCTTCATTACGACCGTCGCGCCCTTGCGATCATATTTGATGTTCTTCAGAAAGTTGTGATCTATCATCCACCTGATATCATTTTTAACCTTCTGCTCCGAAAGCCCCATCAGAGTAGAGAGCTTCCCATAAGAAACCTTTCCGTCATTATCCTCTTCGAAAACGCGATTGTAGCGCTGCGCCCTCATAAGGATCGCCTTCTTGCGCTGCGTGAAGATGGTCATGCCCGTGCCCGCTCCATATAGCGGAATGATAAACACGGGGATCAACAACGCGAACTCTTCCAGGCGCACAAATGTCATCATGGTAAGTAAAACGGCTACTCCTAAGAAAAAGATCGCAATACCGAAGATGAAGTTATAGATCATCCTCTGTGTCTCGATCTTAAGATTGTTCAGATACATACCTCATCCCTCTCATACATATCAATTAACTGTTACATTATAACACGATAAAAAGAACCCGAGGTTGCATTACCCGAGCCTTAAGCTTTGCGGGCGATGAACATGCCGTAGTCCTTAGGCACCTTTAAAACGCCGTTTACCATATGTTTGCCAAGCTCATCCCTCACCGTCTCGCGGGGAAGCCTCTGAAGGCCCGACATACTCGCGAGCGAATAAACATAATCAACGAGGTCCTCTATATCGGTCACTTCAAGCGAGTCCTCGTATCTGTCGCTTTTGACGTCCGCGAAAAACTCGTTCAGCTTCTCCGCGCCGT
Organism: Oscillospiraceae bacterium; assembly: GCA_902803365.1. The sequence continues at coordinate 1,588 of CADCPU010000044.1, read as the reverse complement.
TCTGAAGCGTAAAGCTCCTGTTCGCCTGACCCGGAGTTACGTGATCCTTCAAAAGCTCGTAGATATACTCCAGGATCCCGTATTCGCCAAAGGTCGCGCAGTAGAAAGTGCCGCCTTGTTTGAGCACGCGCTTGACTTCGCCAAGGCCCTTCTGAAGATCCGGCACATGATAGAGCATCATGTTCGCGATCACGATATCAAACTCGTTGTCCTCATACGGGATGTCCTGGATATCGATCACCTTGTACGTGATCTTCGGGTCGTCGCCAAGCGTCTCACGAGTCTTCTCGATCATGCCTTCCGAAAAGTCCGACAACACGAGTTCGCTGCACTTGCCGATCAATTCCTCCTTGCCCTTCCACATCTCGCCCGTACCGCAGCCGATCTCCAGGATCTTCATCCCTTCGCGGATGTCGTAGTGGTCCGAGATCCAGTTGCCGAAGCCCTGCTTATTTGTCGAATACTTTGCGTGGATAGAGATCCTCGTACTGAGGTTTGTTGAAGTGCCGTACTGCTTCTTAACAGTAGCGGCGTTGTTGATTCTTGGCATATATATTTCTCCTATTCCTTGATATACGTGATATTATACCAAACCTCTTCTCTGCTCTCGCTTCCACTCTTTGTTTTTCCCACCTTACGCAGGGTTCTTTTCGAGCCCTCCTGATTTTTCCCACCTTAGGTCGCATCCGCCGGAGGGCCTCTCAGATTTTTACTACCTTACGGAGCAAGTCCGAAATGCGGCTTTTCGTTTTTACTACCTTACGCCGCAAAAGCAAAATCGGCCCGACGCAGACTCCTCCTTAAGGTGGGAAAAATAAAAAAGCTCTTTTCGAACTCCTACGCTAGGTGGGAAAAATTTTTTTGCAAAAAATGAACCTTCGCCAAACTCGGACCGTCTTATGGGTATAAAGCTTAAGAAAGACAAGGAGGCACGAGATGGCATGGAGATCGTTTTTGACGAGATTTTTCAGAGCTTGGGCGGATGACCTGGAGGTCCCCGAGGGGGCACAGGAAAAGTTCGAGGTTAACAAAAACGCAAAAAATGAGACAATAGATGACAAGGACGGTAAACACGATGAGTGATATTTTTGAAGAGTATGCAGAATTGGCAAGGAGATATAAGGCGGGCGACGAGGCGGCTTTCGGAGAGATATACGATAAGTCTTCGCGGTTTGTCTATGCGACGTGCCTGGGCGTCTTGGGAAATCCCGAAGACGCGAGCGATGCCATGCAGGAGACATACCTGGCGGTGTATAAGAACATCGATTCCCTCGCGGACGAGAAAAAGCTTTTGGGCTGGATCAAGAGGATCGCGGTAACAAAGGCGACGGATATGCTGCGCAAGAAGAAGGGCGAGACGTACTACGACGACGCGCTTGCCTCCGATGAGATACTCGAGGGCGATGATGATCTCGAGTCGCTGCCGGATTACTATATCGTGGAAAAGACCAAGCGAGATACGCTTCATAAGCTCATAAGAAGCGCGCTTTCTGACGTGCAGTATCAGACGGTGCTGTTCCACTACTTTGACGAGATGTCGGTCGAAGAGATCGCCAACGTTATGGGCTGCCCTGTCGGAACGGTCAAG
>CADCPU010000043.1 GCA_902803365.1 Oscillospiraceae bacterium | reverse complement strand
GCGGTCGCCCGCAAGACCCTGGATATTTATAATCAATCACTGATCAGGAAAACTTCTTCTCCCACATCTCAAGAAGTGTAGGATCCTCAAAGTAGTTGATCCTCATAGCATTCTTGACCTCAGCAAGTGTTGCTGCAGCTTCAGCCTTGGCAACCTCAGTACCCTTCTTCAGGATCTCATAGACCTGAGGGATGTTCTTCTGATACTCGGCACGGCGTGCACGGATCGGAGCAAGCTCATCCTCAAGGATGTTGATAAGGAGGCGCTTAACTTTAACGTCGCCCAGACCGCCTCTCTGGTAATGCTCCTTCATCTCGTCGAGATTCTTGTAGTCAGGACAGAACTTTGCAAAATGCTCATCCTTGGCAAAAGCATCGAGGTAAGTAAATACCGTATTACCTTCAAGAGAGCCCGGATCGCTTACCTTAAGATGATTAGGATCCGTAAACATGCTCATGACCTTCTTGTTGATATCCTCAGGTGTGTCAGACAGATAGATGCAGTTTCCGAGGGACTTACTCATCTTAGCCTTACCGTCTGTACCCGGAAGTCTGTTACATACGGAATTATTAGGAAGGAGAGCATCAGGCTCAACGAGGACTTCACCGTAAGTGGAATTGAACTTACGAACGATCTCTCTTGCCTGCTCGATCATAGGGAGCTGATCCTCACCTACAGGTACTGTTGTAGCCTTGAAAGCAGTAATATCAGAAGCCTGGCTGATAGGATAGTTCAAAAATCCTACCGGGATGCTCGTCTCAAAGTTACGAAGCTGGATCTCAGTCTTAACGGTAGGGTTGCGCTCAAGTCTTGAGAGCGTAACGAGGTTCATGTAGTAGAACGTAAGCTCTGTGAGCTCCGTAACCTCAGACTGAATGAAAATATTGACCTTCTCAGGATCAAGACCTGCTGACAGGTAATCAAGCGCAACCTCGATGATATTGTCCCTGATCTTATCCGGGTTATCAAAGTTGTCCGTGAGCGCCTGTGCATCAGCGATCATAATAAATATCTTATCGAACTCTCCGGAGTTCTGAAGCTCTACACGTCTTCTGAGCGAGCCGACGTAGTGACCCAAATGAAGTCTTCCTGTCGGGCGGTCTCCGGTGAGAATAATCTTTGCCATTTTCTGTTCCTCCGTTACTTAAACAACTCCGTACATTCTATCAGATTCCGATGAATAGTTAAACTATCCGTTTTTCCAACCTTACGTCGCATCCTCCGGCACCCCCGCGCAGAAATCCAACCTAAGGTTGGAACTTTTCGAGCGCTCGAAAATATATGCAACCTTAGGTTGGAATTATCCGTGCGCACAAAAAAACCTCCGCCAAAACGGCGGAGGCTTAAAGAAGTCTTACATAAGTTCCATCCTCTTTTTGACGTAATCCTCGATTATGTCAGCCGTGGCCTCAAGACCCAGGATGCTGTCATTGATCGAAAAATCGTAATTACGGGAATCACCCCACTTACCCTTACAGTAGTAGTTGTGATACATCTTACGACGGAAGTTTTCGCGCTCGATCTTGTCGATAGCGTCATCCTCAGTGAGGTTGAAGAGCTTCATGATACGAGCGATCTTTGCTTCCTTCGTACCGAGGATAAAGATCGATACCATATTCTTGTAACCCTTGAGGATCGACTCGGAACAACGTCCTACTACAACGAAGGATGCACCTTCTTCAGCCTTCTTGCGCAGATAATCGAACTGCATATTGGCTACGTTTTCCTCAAGAGAACTGCTCTGTCCCTTTACCTTACGAGAGAAGAGCTTAACACGAGGTACCTCGTCGTATACCTTGAGGCTGTCCTTGTCAACGTGCTTCTCCGTGGCAATGATCTCCAGGAGGTTGCTGTCATAAAGCGGAATACCGAAGCGCTTTGCGATATCCTCAGCGATCGCGTGTCCGCCGCTGCCGTACTCACGACCGATGGAAATGATGATCTGTTTGTCCATATGCCTCACCTCTCGAATTCAGGATAGATATCAGAAGTATCTAACATAAATTATAGCCATAGAAATTCCAATTACAATAATCGTTGCAGGTGCAGCGTACTTGCAGTACTTGCCCCAGCCGATCATGTGACCGCTCTTAGCTGCAGCCGAGATACCGACAACGTTAGCGGATGCTCCGATAGGAGTTGCACTGCCACCGATATCAGTACCCATTGCAAGCGTCCAAGCAAGGATCGACAGATCGAGGCCCATTGTAGTGGAAAGCGTCTTGATGATCGGGATCATCGTAGCTGCGAACGGGATGTTATCTACGAACGCACTGGCGATAGCGGAGATCCACAAAACGATAGCGATCATAAGGAGTACGTTGTCTCCGCTGATCTTTGCGATAAAGTTAGCGATAAGCTCGAGGATACCTGTCTGCTCAAGTCCGCCTACAACGATAAAGAGACCGATAAAGAAGAAGAGCGTCTCATAGTCGACCTTCTTAAGGAGCTCAAGTGCGTGGCGCGGAGCTGTGATGAGCGTAAGAACTGCGATAAAGATACCGATCGTAGCAACCGTAAGACCCGTCGAAGCGTGTGTTACGAGAAGGATAACGGCGATACCGAAGATGATGCAGCTGATGATAAAGCTCTTCTTGGAAGTGATGGCTTCCTTAGGCTCCGGATACTTGATCTTCTCGCCTGCAACTGCCGTACTCTTAAGTTCTTTTCTGAATACGATATAGAAATAAAGTACGATGAATACCATCGAGATAAAGGCGATAAGACCCGTGTTCATAACGAAGTCGCCGAATGTGTAGCTCAATGATGTACCGATGATGATGTTCGGCGGATCACCGCACATTGTAGCGGAACCACCGAGGTTAGCGCAGAAGATCTCAGCGATGATCATAGGAACAGGCGAGAACTTCAAGAGCTGTGAAAGCTCGACCGTAACGGCTGCCAAAAAGAGGATGACCGTGATACTGTCGATGAACATAGCCAAAATGAATGACATGATCATGAAAGTAACAAAGATCGATGTTACCTTATACTTAACGGCCTTTGCGATACCGAGGCAGAGCCATCTGAAGAAGCCTGCCTTCGCCATACCCTCAACCATGACCATCATACCGAAGATGAATATGATAGTAGCCCAGTTGATACCCGACGAAGATTCCTCACCCGTCGTCAAAAGCCAGAAATTAGAATCCGCAAAAGTCTTGAGATTGAGCGTTTCCATAACTGCCTCGCTCGATCTCATGCAGATACCGAATACCACGATGAGCATAAGCGCACCGCAGCCCAATGTTGCAAAATGTCTCGGGATCTTCTCCGTTACGATCAAGACGAACATAAGAACGAAGATGACCACGGCAATAATCTGTGCTGCCATTTTAACTCTCCTAAATAAGATACATATTACTTAACCAAAAAACACCTGCTATATTTTAGACCTTATTTTCTATTTTGGAATAGTAAATTTGTAAACTTTGTGCCCCGCCGCTCCTCGCTGCTCCCCTCCGTTTTTCCAACCTTACGTTCACTTCTCCGCAGTGCCCTTCCAAAAATCCAACCCTAAGTCGGATTTTTAACATCGCCATTCTGTTTTTCCAACCTTAAGTTGGACCTCGAAAAACACACGCACGGAACCTCAACTTTAGGTTGGAAAAACACGCGGAACCCTGCGTTCTCAAAACTTGTCAAGTACTAAAAATATACAAAAATGTACAAAGTGGTCACGGACCCCCCTTGCGGCGCAGGCGTTTTCAGCGTTTTTCGACAAAGGCCATTTTTATGGTCACTTTTTGTCCTGTTTTTCAAAAACCCGGTGTTATGCTGAAAGAAAAACGGGAGGAGCCCAAATGGTCACCGTAAGCCTCAGACTTTCAGCCAAGCAGATGTGCAAGCCGCATACCGTAAACAGGATCATAAACGCAGTCAAGAACAGGCCCGATCTCGATAACCTGTTCTGGCCCCGCCTTGTGAAGGACAAGAGCATCAACAGCGGCAAGAAAGTCGGGGCCAAGCTCGAACCGGAAAACCGTGAATTTCTGAAGGATCTGAAAAAAACGATAAAGGAAAAGTTCGGGATCTTCGTATCCTTTTCCATGATCGTCTGCGTCCTGACGCAGATATTCAGCGGCCGGCACACAGGTCAGCGCAAGATAATGAGCCTTAATGTCCAGGGCTACAAGGCCGACAGCCACGAATTCAAAGGAAGACTCAGAGGCATTACGGATGAGATCAAAAGAGTAATGCCCGATATGCTTTTCCTGCAGGAATTCCGCCTGGGCGAGTACAATGC
>CADCPU010000042.1 GCA_902803365.1 Oscillospiraceae bacterium | reverse complement strand
TGTTCCGAAGAACAGTCCTTTTACATTGCTTGAAATTGTTAAGATCAATAGTAGTACTTGAATCTTACGATATCGAAGTTAGATGACATAGCCACCATCTCGCTACTATGGATGTTATCCATAGGACCCGGACAGTAAGGGATCTCTGTGTTGTTGGCGTTGTCACTCTCCATGTTCATGGCAGCCAATCTTCCGAAGAAGTAGTTAGAACCCTTGATGATGATCTTAGATCCTGAACCGTATACACCACCGTAACAGTCGAGTACGTTCCATTCCTGATCGAGCCACAATGTTGCATCAATACCATATACATAGCAGTGAGGCTTCTGTGTTGAATTGCTCAATACCTTACTAGGAGCAGAATCATTTACGTGAGTTGTAGAAATGATACCGTTCATCTTGGAAACAGAAGCAGAACCGATTCTCAATGTGCAACCGCTCTTGATGATGAATCTAGGCCAATATGCGTCGCTGTTGTTGTCACCATTCTTGATCGTGAAACCGGCACCATTGTTACTATAGATAGTAGTGTTACCATCGATATAGAATACATATCCGCCGTGGCTTGCATCGATCTCATACATATTACTGATCGTACCGGAAAGATGATATACACCAGGCTCAAGAGGTCCGGACTTTGCACCGGTAAGTGTGCCGTGATCGTCTGCCAAGATATCCTCAGGTACATTCTTGAGGAAGTTAGCCTCAGCTTCAGATGTTGTAGGGAAGTGCGAGTTCATAGCATCAGTAGCCTTAGTCATCATATCAGCTGCGGCATTCTGAAGTGCTGCATTTCCTGCATTATCAGCAACCTGATTCTGAACATATGTCTTATAAGCAGAATCGCTGCCTGTGTTACCGATCGTCATGTTGGTGTACTCATAATATGTAGGGTTCGTACCGCCACGCATCTGACCATTAAGAGTAAAGTTTGCAAATGTTGCACCGGTATAAGTCATATCGAGAATCTTACCGTCTGACTGGAATGCCTTACCAGGTGCAGAAGCACTAGGTGACATAAAGTAGAAGTTACCGAATACAGGATTACCACTACCTACATCACTGAAACCTGCATTAGGACCGGCGAAGAGAACATAACCTGTCATCTGACCACCGTTACCCAAGTGAGTTCTGTCCTTGAGGATGATGTTGGAATCAAAGTCAGCATTACCGTTCTTTGTAAGGTCTGACGGACCATGACACATTACAGTATTGTTATCAATACCTGCAGGAGCACCATGACCAACGCCGTCAAATTCACTGAAAGAAGCATTGTCACCAACCTCGATCAAGTGGTTGAAGAGGTTTGTCTTTGCTTCAGGATCTCTCTCCTTGAGCATTACTCTTACATTCTCTGTAACAACATCGCCATTAGCCTTGTTACCGAGTGTTGAAGAAACATCAACGTAGTAATAAGCGACAGATGCGTCATATGAGAAGGAAACCGTAACCTCATTATCGCCGGATCCACCCATACCAGGAATAGAAGCACTTGAAACGGTTGCGCTCTGACCGGACTTACACCAACCCTTGAGCTGTTCATCCGTTATCTCCTGTGTCTGGAGTGAACTGCAGAATGCCTCGGCATAAGACGTTGCAGCAATTCTGGCCTGACCGGACAAAACATTATCCAAATATCTCGATCTTGTTGAGTTTGTAACCATAATGGATGACGCTATAAAGATGAGCGCCATTACGAGGATTACAAGAACAAGAGTAAGCATGGAACCCTGTTTGTCTTTCCTTGCCTTTCTCCTAAAAACGTTCCTAATCATAAATAACTCCCTTTCTGCCTTGCGGCAAGAAAATATTCACAACTATCAATAATATTATACCACACACCTTAACTATATGTATAAGATAAATATACAATTTTGTAGAAAATGTGTACTATTATAGACATTTGGCCACTATCAAAGCCAAATCCCCACAAAAACTCACACACATAGTTAAAATATTGTAAGTATTATACACGGCTCAAACCTCTTTGAGAAGTGTCGATTTAATGAAAATGCAACAAAATTTAAAATCCATTAATTTTTTCGTTGTCTAAATCGCTATCAGGACTGCTCTTCATTTGGACTATCTTCGACAGGTACCTTTTTGGGTACAGGTTTGCCTGAAGGGCCGAACTTCTTGAATTCTTCGGCCTTATCAGCGATCAGATAATAATCAGCCTGAGTCGCAAAACGCATCATCATCGAAGCATAGTATTTGCCCTGCTTGTTCTTCTTGATCCTTACACGGCTGAAATAAGTGCCGTGTTCCTTGCACTCAAGAAGCGAATATATCGATTTTCGGATCCTGAAAGCCTCGATCTCCGTACCGAGCCTGCTTCCGCAGAACGGACACTGGCACGGGAAGGTCTTGGCTGATTCGATCGCAGCTTCAGACGTATCAACATCAGGTGCAACAAAAGTGAAATCCTTGAGGATATCCGGATCCTGAAGCGAGCTTCCGATAACTGCCAGAAGTTCGGAACACTTGTTATGCTCGAACATAGCTTTAAAGATAAGTCCGGTATAGTGACTGTCGGCCCAGGCACTGTGGAACGTGTCGTCTTTTGCGATACCGTAAAAATCCACGGCAAATTCGACACTCCTTTGCTGTCCCTTCTCCCCTGCAAATCTGGAGAATACGGGCTGAAGGTCAAAGAAAGGCTTGCCGATCGTATCATCAAAACCGTAGAACTTCATATTCTGCTTAAGTATCTCGGGATCTGAATTGCCCCAGCCGACCAGGATATAATCGTCACCGCAGAAACGCTTGAATTCAGAATAGGCATTCTCGAACGGCACACCGTTCTTGATGTCCTTATTGGTCTTATGAGTCAGTTTTTGAACATGGTAATGGAGCTTGGTGTAGATCTTAGGGCGGATCTGCATCGAGAAACTTCCTTCATAGGTCAGATTGCCGTCGGCATAGACATACTTCTCGGCACCGATGTCAATGATGTCGCCTCGCATGGTAGCAACATCTATGCCGTAGTCTTTTCCGGGAAATGGCTGATTCCATTCAAGATCGAATACTATGAAGCAGGTATTATCCAGGATCTTATAATCTGCCGATTTTATCGTCTTCACGTTTTTGTCCCCTTACGTTCATTATCATCAATAATACTATACTACTTATCAGTGCCAAAAAGGATATCACATTCGCGGTCAAAAAGATATCATGTCCGCGTATAATGGTGATCTCGTTATCGATCGACGGGTCGATATCAAATGAGATCTTGCCTGCCAAAGGTACGGTCTCCACTATGGATCCGTTGACACGTACTTCGACTTCAGGATCAAACTCAAGTCCCGTAAGAACAGTGATCACATCTGCTTCACCGGTCCTGTATACTTCAAATCTGTCCTCCAGCGGATACTGTCTTGATCTCAGGTCCTTCAATATTACATCATTGACCGTATAGAAATCATAGCATTCGTTAGGATGCATAAGAGCCGATTCATCCGTCATTACGATTACATTAAAATCCATAAGACACGAATTATCTATCTCGATAATACCCGGACCCTTAAATGAATAGTGGTCACCGCCGTCTCCCATCTCGGTATCGACATTTACCTTGCCTGTGTGATCGGTATAAAGGACGAGATGTCTTGCAAGCTCAACATCCGTAAGACGGATATTCTTATAAGCTACTATATCCATACCGCTGTTCTGTGCAACATTGCCGTTGATCAAAGGCACTCTTCCGCCTCCGAAGAAGTCCTCGGCATCGATGACCCTCATAAAGACAGGAGCCGAACCCGATGCGATCGAGATCTTGTTCATTGTATCGACATCGTCTCCGAGATCTGAAGGCAGATCGTAAAGCAGCATATAGTCTTCGCGCTCTTCATTAAAGAAGGCGAGTTCCTCAAACGGATAATCCAAAGACTTCGTTATATCCTTCCTGTCGAAAAGAGCTGAATCGGCATCATAGCTTATTCCGAATGATGAGATGGGAAGGATAAACGCAAGATTCAGGCAAAGCCCGCAAAGGACGGTGAGTACGACACCGTTTCTCTTCTTTTCCGCAACTGATCTCAGTATAAAGTAAGACGCGATCGCGGCAGCCCAGGAAAAGAAGAGCGAGAAAGAATTCGGAGATATCTGAACCTGAGAATTGTTCGAGACAGTCGACAGGACGATCGCCGAAGCAACACAGACTCCGATCATACGCTTGTCGACATATCTTATGTTCTTAAGAGAAACTGCCGCAGCTACTATGAGAAGCGACATAAGGCTGACGAAGCGTACCATCGCAGCTGATTCTGAAGGCATGATCTCCGCCTTGTACAAAGTAGTAACGCGATAAGCCGCTTCAGATGAGAATGTCAGAAAGATAAATACGATACCCGTCAGCAGGCACATCCTTATACGGAAAGGAACGGAAGAATTCATAAAGAACAGAAGGACGGTAATAAAAAGGAATACCGTAAAATAGCATGTCAAGCTAAATGGTCTTGTTCCCATTCCCTTGCCGCCTTCAAAGCCAACGAGGAAATCAAAGAACGTAGACCTGAAACCCAAAGTCAATATATCTTCCTCGATTATCGCAGTAGTCGCAAACTTCAAAGTGTTAATTATGACACCTGATGACAAGATGACACCCGTCAGGATATAAGGAAGCGTACCGAGGAATCTCAAAAAGCCCTCAGACATCTTTCTTGTTACAAGAAGGGCACACCAGAATGCTGAAAAAAGGACAAACGGAATGACCAAAAGAAAACAGAACGGACCCGAGATCCAGACTAATGCTGCAAAGGCAAAAGCAAACAGAAGGCCTCCGGTGACATTTTTCCTGTCAGTCATATAAGCGATCAATCGATCCAGAACCAGCGGCATCAATACCGCGATATTCATGGCACAAGTGTATGACGCAACTGAGACTACAACGGATGACAGAGAATAGGCGGTGCTCAAGACAAGAGACGAAGCAGGTTCCAGTGTCATGCGCTTGCGGACGAGTCTTTGCATAAACAGGCCCGCGAGTCCGAATCTTACAAGATAGCCGGAATAGAGGATCGCCGTAACACGAGTCGGAAAAAGGACCGCAAGGATAAAGAAGGGATCTGCATGGTAATGTATGATCTCTCTTAAGTTTTCACCGAATGTCAGGAGCTGCGCGGCTTCTATGTCGTTTTCGATGCCTCGGAAAAGATCAAGATCAAAACTGCCGCGCCTCATCGTAAGGCTCACCGGAAGATCCGTATCCTTAAACCCGAGTTTCAATGCCACGACAAAGATGAGCACCGGAACGACAAAAGATGCCAGAGTGACCAAAAGTCCCGTATTGACCTGTTTTCTTATTCGATCAAACATCGGAAGCCACATCCGTTTCGGCAGGGACAGGTGCAAGGGACTCCTTTTCCCTCCTGTCTCGTCTGTTATCCAGGACAATACGTATCATTACAACACCAAGGAGCGTGATCAACGATACGATCGTTATCTTGGCACCGATATCAAAGCCCGACGGAGTATAGCAGAGCATGATCTCGTGCTCGCCCGGACCGACTTCGAGAGCAGTCAGAGCACCCTGAACAGGCTTGCACTCGACTTCCTCGCCGTCTACCGTCGCTCTGAAAGAATCGTTATATGCTACAGTCAAAAGGAGCGTTCCGCCCTTAGCAGTCGATATCGTACCCTTAAGGCTCCTGTCATCGAACTCCGTGACATTAAGCTGTTCGGAACCGAGGAAAGATACCATCTCGTCATATGCTTCCCTGTCGAGCTCATATGAATAGAAGAGCATTGCACCGCTCGGACTTGTCGGGAATGAGATCTTGCACTTGAGAGGTGTGCCGTCAAAGACTCCCAGAGGGATTATCTGATAATATCTGTAGGAGATGCCTGCAGTCTTGGTCTCATTGCCGTCTTTGTCAAAACGTGAGATATAATATGTTCCTGTCTTACCCGAATCAAAGTAGACATAGACATCTCGTCCGATGGTTGCCTTATCGACTGTTACCGTTACCTCGGACTTGTTATTTGCATTTATGATCGAGATCCTCTTGTTGATCATCGATGCACTGCTGTCGCTTGTATTTACAAGATCTTCAAAGTACGAATCAACAGGAACATAAACATCTTTATCAAAGCCCATGCTCCTGATCCATTCGTTTGTCTTGGCGAAGACATTCCTGTCAGCCGGATCCGGCTCATAGTCGAGGATATCGTCAGATACCATATAACCAACAGACAGAGCATCCGGATTATCATAGAATATAGCCTCGTCTTCCTTATACACCTGCTCGAATAGTGCAGGAACGCTGTCGGTCTTGGTAAATTGAACGATATTCCTGATACCGAGAAGCGTAGCAGTAACTCTCGTAAGACCTGCGGATCTTACGCTGTTGATGCCGTTATTATGGAAGCCGAAGTTCTTCATATATGTTACAAAGTCCTCACGGCAGGTCGATGTGAAGATGGACAGACCGTTGACGTCAAATACTGACTGGATATTACAGATATTGTTCGGATAAAGCTCCGTTCTCTCGAAAATGCTGTGACCCGGCTTTACCGCCTGTTCACTGACATACTCTTTGATGATCTCGTGATTCTTGCCGTATGTATCGTAAGACGGGAATCCTTCATTCTTACATACATAAGCGACAGTCACACAGCAGGATACGAGCATCTCGACTGCCATAACGACAGCAACGGCAGTCTCGTAGAAAAAGTTGCTCTTCTTGCCTGTCACCGTGCAGTGGATGATGCCGGCTTCTACGATGATGAACACCATCGTGATGAGGATCTGAACATATGTCTCCTTGCCCGATCCGAACTTCTCGAAAAGAATCAGGAAGATGCCTGCGCCGATAAAGACAGCGGAGATGTTACGGACACTGAATGTCTTGAGATTCCTGATCGTGATAAAGCCGATATAGATAACAAGGAAGCTCATGATGAAGGATTCTCTGTAAGGGATCTGGTTCGGGAAGTGGAATCCGTGCCAGATGAAGTTGAGCATCCTGTTGGTAAAACTCAGATACATGATCAGAAGGAGTATTCCGTAGCCGATCTTCTGGCGAAGCTTGATACCGCTCTCCTTGGGAGCTGCAAAAAACAGAGGAAGCATAAGCACCGGGATGATGCCCGAATAGACATTGGCCATACCGTCTCTGATATTAGGGTTTGCGCCCACAAGAAACCTGCCCAGGAAATCAAAGAGATTTCCGGTAAGCTCGTAGTCTTTCGGGAATTCCGTACCGACAGCCGAAGAAGACTGAAGGATAAGATATGTAGGGATCATTACAACGGCAGCGATCCCGCCTGCAAGAAGGCTTGCAAATGCAAATCTTCCTGCGCAGCCCAAGACCTTGGTGAACTTGAGCCTTCCTTCGTTCAAAGGCTCCTTCTTGGTCTGGAATAAACAGATGCAATATACGGGAGCAAAGAGCACCATGAAGATACAGATGAAATAACCCGTATAGTAGTTACTGATGAGACATATCGCAAGAGACAGAGTATAGAGCATATATCTGCCCTCGACGAAGAGATGATGAAGTCCGAGACAGATGAGCGGCAGGAGCACAAGTGCGTCACACCACATTACATTCCAGAAATCACAGCAGAACCAGCCGCAGAGAGCATAAGCACATGAAAAAGCGGTCGTTATATAGTCTCTCCTGCCCTTGTCGCCGGTATTGAGGAACCAGCTCATAAAAAGGCTCGCAAGGCCTGCTCTTACTGCAGTTACGAGAGCCGCAAACACAGGCATCGTCTTGGCATCGAAGAATACGCAGAAGATGTTGAGCGGACTTGAAGCATAGTTTGCAAAAGCCGCATAGTATTCCATTCCGAGACCGTCATTCCATGTAAAGAAGAGCGATCCGCCGTTAACGAGCTTATTGCGCAATTCGATCAAAAAAGGGATGTACTGGTGATAGGAGTCTACCGTGAGCATTACCCTGTCGCCTATAGGATAGACTTCCTGAAAAGCAAAAGCAGCGACCATCGAAAGGAACGGGAACAAAAAAGTCAATATATTCATTATGATGTCGCGATTGGACTTGCGGATCGCGACGACGTAGTTCTTATATGTTCTTTCCATTCAGATCATCCCGTTTCCTTCCTTCAAGTTGAAACGAAGATATGATATCACACTTTGTAGTAAAAATGCCTTATTTATGCGTGTATATGTAATATATTATTAATGTCGGTGTGGTAAAGTAGTATGGAGTTATCAGAAAAACAAGAAGGAACAAATATGGGATTAAAGATCAAGATCATTATGAATCCTTCTTCCGGACGTGAACGTGCCATGGCCAACGTTGAAGACACACTGGCATACCTTGCGTCCCAGAAGGTATTAGAGCGTGCGGACATCTCCTACACATCGGGTCAGTTCGACGCCACGAGATTTGCTATGGAGGTCAGAGCCGAAGAGTACGATCTTCTTATGGCCGTAGGCGGCGACGGAACGGTCAATGAGGTCGTTACCGGTATGCAGCGCGGCAATATCAAGCTGCCTCTTGCAATATATACTTCAGGAACCGTAAACGACTTTGCAACTTCCTTAAGACTCCCTTCGGAGCCTGCCGATTTTGCAAGGATGATAATGAACCACAAGAAGGTCAACGTAGACTGCGGTAAAGTTAACGACAGATATTTTCTCAACGTCCTCGCAGGAGGTCTTTTAAGTGATGTAGCTTACAAGGTGCCTTCCGAGCTTAAGACAAACCTGGGTCCTGTCGCTTACTGGATCGAGGGTATCAAGGACTTTAACTCACTTACCAAGACGATCCCGCTCCATATCGAATCCGATGGCGAGTCTCACGATATCGACGCGACAATGTTCTTCATATCGAACTCGAGGAGCGTCGGAGGCTTTAAGAGACTCATGATCGAAGCGGAGCTCAATGACGGCCTGCTCGACGTACTTGTAATATCCAAAGTCAAATACACGGACGTGCTCCCGCTCTTTAACAAGATCGCCATGGGCGAACATCTCGAGAGCGATAAGGTCCTTTATTTCCAGACGAGCAAGATGACAATGACTTCAAGCGCCAAAGTCGTTCTGGATGTAGACGGCGAAGAGGGTCCTTCCCTCCCGGCTACGATCGAGTGCATCAAGAATGCCGTAACACTGATAGTTCCCAATGAGGAGGAGTTGCTGTAATGTTCGGAAAAAAGAACAAGAATCAGGATAATGCTACAAGGGTCCCGCAGATAGACCCTACGCTCGATGCGATCATGAGCGAAGAGGAGCAGCAGGCTCCGGCACCTGCACCTGAATATGCTGAAGGTGAATATACGGAAGGTGCATATACTGAGGGTGAATACCTCCCTGAAGGCGAACAGCCTGCATCCGAGGTCGCAGAAGACCCCGGATTCGAGATAACCGCCGAAGAAGAGGACATCCCGGCAGAAGCTCCTGAAGTTCAGCAGGAGGAACTCCCTGAGCCCGTACCTGAGGCTAACGAGCTCCAGGTGGCAGAGCAACCCAAGATAGACCATTCGGCTATCATCTATTC
>CADCPU010000041.1 GCA_902803365.1 Oscillospiraceae bacterium | reverse complement strand
GGGAAAACTTCGACTTGAAGATACATCAGAAAACTCGAGCGGTATCGAGCTCTTTTTCTACAAGGCTTTCAAGAATATCGGTAAGGTGTTCGGCAGCGGTTCCTGGTCTGAGATAACGTTCTCGATCCCGTTTTGGGTAGGCGCAGAGATCGGTGACTCGGGACAGATCCTTCTTGTTAAATCAGATCTTCCGATCAGCCGTAATGACCACATGTATTTCTTCGGTGGTCTTGTAATGGCACTCGTAATAACTCTCACTTTGTTTATCATGGTGATCGCAAATGTAGTAGGCAATCTGTCTGCATCAAAAAAGCTCAAGAAGATGATGTTCCGCGACAATATCTCGCGCGGTCATAACTGGCTCTGGTATGTTGTCGAGAGCAGGAAGATCCTTCAATCGAGGAGTAATCAACGCAAGACTTATGCTGTAGTTGAACTTGTCTTCGTTAAGTACAGGAACTATGTGCTCTGTCATTCCGTAAAGGATGCGGAGGCGCTCCTTAGACAGGTCGCGACTATCGTCCGCAAGAATCTCGGCAAGGATGAACTTTGTGCTCACAGTACATCAGCCGCTCTGCCGCTCCTTCTTCGCGTAAATGACGAAGAGGATGCACGTAAGCGCCTTCAGGATATCATAACTGCTCTGGAGAATATTCCGTGCGGTCATAAGCTTGCATTCCAGGCAGGTGTATATCTTGTTAATCCTGCAAAAGAAAAGGCTGCAATGAAGATGAGATCTTATGTGGCCGATATGGATCTATACTATAACAACGCATGTGCAGCCGGACTTACGATCGCAGACAGCGGCGAGTCGGGTATAGCATTCTTTGACGATAAGCTCGTTGAGCAGGAAAAGTGGGCAGACATGATAAGCGAGAGACAGCAGTCTGCGATCGATAACGAAGAATTCCTGGTGTACTATCAGCCGAAGTGCGATCCGAATACGGATGAGCTCAGAGGTGCTGAAGCACTCGTCAGATGGAAGACTGAAGATCAGGGACTTATCCCGCCGGGCAGATTTATCCCGATATTTGAGGAGAGCGGGTTTATCACTAAGCTCGATCACTATATGGTATCTCATGTCGCGCGTGACCAGAAGCGCTGGCTCGATGCAGGAATGAAGTGCGTTCCGGTATCTGTTAATATCTCGAGAGCTCACTTCGGTGAAGTCGATCTTGCTGATCAGATCCGTGACCTCGTTGACAAGGAAGGTGCGCCTCATGATCTTATCGAGATCGAGCTGACCGAGAGTGCGTTTTTCGATGACAAGAATGCCATGATCGATACGATCACAAGACTTAAATCTTATGGCTTCCATGTGTCGATGGATGACTTCGGATCGGGATACTCGTCCCTCAATTCCCTGAAGGATATGCCGCTTGATATCCTGAAGCTCGACGCCGGCTTCTTCAGAGGCAAGAATGACAGCAACAGAACAGAGACTGTCGTATCAGCGGCGATCAAGCTCGCGAAGGAACTCAATATGCAAACGGTTGCCGAAGGTGTTGAGGAGCAGCCGCAGGTCAAGTTCCTTGCTGCCGAGGGATGCGACATGATACAGGGGTACTATTACGCGAAGCCGATGCCGGGATCCGAATTCGAATCCTGGATCAATAAAGCAGATGTTGACGAGAGTACTCCGTTGGTAGATAATATCGAGACCGTCAAGAACGAAGTCGAAAAGACGGACATCGTTCCTGACGAGAATGGGGATAACGGAGATACTATATGAATGACGTAAACGAACAGTTCATAGAACTGGATGAATCTTATCTGCCTCAGATGGCTGAACTTTACAGGATCTCATTTAAGGGTGAACCATGGAATGATGACTGGAGCGATGCTTCTCAGCTTAACGCATATATGAAGGAGATATCCGGTAACTATAATGCGCTTAATTACGGCCTCGTCATCGAAGGGCAACTGGTTGCGATGTCCATCGGCATGATACGCCATTGGTGGGAAGGGACGAACTATAACATTGAAGAGCTCTGCGTCTCGCCCGAGCTTCGCAACAAGGGTATGGGATCGCGCTTTATGAAGATGATCGAAGACGATATCTTCAAGCGGGGATTGTGCGGGATATTCCTTCAGACTGACAGCGATAAACCATCTTACAGATTCTATAAGAAGAATGAATTCTTTGACCTTGATAAGCACGTGAGTCTTTATAAGAGTGTCAGAGGCAGGAGAGTCATTGAGACTGACAGACTGTTTTTAAGACAGATGGATCACGGCGACTTTGATGCGCTTTACAAAGTGCTTTCAGATCACGAGATCATGAAGTACTATCCATATTCTTTTGATGAGGCAAAAGTTATGGAGTGGATCGACCGCAACATGAAGCGTTACGAAAATGACGGATTCGGTCTCTGGGCCGTATGTCTTAAGACGACCGGAGAGATGATCGGTGATTGCGGACTTACGCTGCAGAACATAGACGGTACGATGCTGCCTGAGATCGGATATCACATTCGCGCAGATCAGCAGCGTAAGGGATATGCCAAGGAAGCAGCCGCTGCAGTCAGGGATTGGGCGTTCGCTCAAACATCTTATCCTGCGCTCTATTCGTATTGCAAATATACGAATGAGCCGTCCTATAAGACAGCGGAATCGATCGGTATGCATTTTGAGAAGGAATACCCTGACAAGGATAATGAGATCACGCATGTGTCCGTGATAAGAAGGGAAGACTATGAGCAGATTTGAGATAAAGACGAACAGGCTTTTGCTTGTCCCGAATGGTCCGAAGTTTCTTGATTCGACGAATGAATATGCGCTCGACTATGAGACGGGTAAGTATATGATTCATCTTCCGAAGGATGATGCAGAAGAGACTTTGGCATTTTTGACGGATTGCGAAGAAGAGTGGGCGAAGGATAAGCCTGAGGCATATGAATTCGCGATCATCTATGAAGGCCGTCACGTGGGAGGTGTGTGTCTGTATCCTGAAGAGGGACAGGCTGAGATCGGTTGGATCCTGAATAAAAAGTATCAGGGCAAGGGCATTGCCTATGAGGCTGCGAGCGCCGTTATCGATCACTTTGAGGCTAACTTCGGGATCAAGCATTTCTATGCTCATTGCGATACCGAAAACGCACCGTCGTACAGACTGATGGAGCGCCTCGGAATGATAAGGACAGCCACAAACGGCGGCCGCAGGAACAGAACTGCGACAGAAGATTCGAGCGAATACCAGTACGAGCTTTTTCTCTGAGAAACATGATATTTT
>CADCPU010000040.1 GCA_902803365.1 Oscillospiraceae bacterium | reverse complement strand
TCACGATCACAGGCTTTGCAGTCATCGTCGATTCGATCTATCTGTTCGTTCTCCTTCTCATAAGGATCTTCGGATAAGACAGGCGTATCGATATGCATCGCGCATACTTTTTGAGAAAAAAATCGTTTCGAGTATGCGTTTTTCAAACTATATCAGACAAGATTACAGTACAAAAAGCAAGAATCAGCTTTTTGTACTGTATTTTTTTACTTGAATGGCTTTTAGTGCCACTTGAAATGACAATTATTACAGTACAAAATGCCAAAATCACACATTTATACTGTACGGTGATCGCCAATATCAGTGTGAAACGTTTCGAGCTTTTAGTTTAATATGTATCTCCCAAAACTTAAAAAGGCTGGCTCAAGATACTGAACCAACCTTTATGTATGATTTTCGATAACAATTGATTACTCGAGGAACTCTCCGAATGTATCCTCAACATCCTCTTCTGAGAGGTTGAGCATATCGTCGTCGTTATCAAATTTTGCCTTTTCTGCTTCTGCAGCAGCTTCATTAGCAGCAGCCTTAGCCTTGAGCTCCTCAACGGCTTTCTTCTGCTGTGCACGACGCTCTGCACGAACACGCTCGAGTTCTTCCTGCTTAGCGGCAGCCTCATCACGCTCACGCATCTCTGCATCGAGCTGTTCACGACGCTCGTCGTCGACTTCCTGCTTGGAAGCGGCTTCTCTGAGTTCGTCCATGGATGCTGCAGCCTGAACTGCGCGCTCCTTGATCGCATTCATGCGGTTTTGGCTCGCGATCCTCTCTGCCTCTTCCTGATTGGATAAATCTTCTCCGAGCTTGATAAGCTCTTCGACGTCCTTCGGATTAGCTGCAGCAAGTGCCTTCATCTTCTCTGCATTTTCGATCTCATGTGTAAAGTTGCGTTCGGTCTTGTAATCAAGCTCACCCGGCTCGGAATAGTCGGACGATGCTGACAGGATCGTCTCATAATCAGGTGTGGGAACACCCGGTAATATCGTATATTTGCGCTGTGCCTCTGACATTTTACCCTCCAATTCAACCTCAAAACATTACAAGATACAGAGCACCGACCAAAATGGCGCTGAGCAGGACGCCTATTATGACACCCAGGACGAATCCGTCACCTATCTTGCTATGCTCTTCAAGATCCTCGATCTTATCTTCCATTACCTCCCCGGCTTTCTGTTCATGCTTGGATACAGGCTGTGCAGCCGGAGCAGTTTTCTCAAATACAGGCTTGTTTACGCCGGCATTGATGATCACATTCTTTGCTTTTTTTACCTTCGGAAGCCATTCCATCTGAAGATCCTTGAACGTATCTCTCGGGTTCTTCGTGAAGGAAGAAGCCTGAGAAGGCAGCTTCGAGGAATCAGGCGCAGGCGTCCTGTCAAAGTAAACGATACCGAACGAAGCATCATCACTCATATTGCTGGAGCCGACGATATACTTCTCAAGTATCGACTTTACCTCACGCTCGCAAGATTCGCGTGAACCCTTGAGCGTATCAGTCATACGGGCAACAACAGGTCTTACAAGACCGCTGTTCTCGTCATATACCATATCCTGAACACCGTCCGTCATCAGGGCAATACCGTGAAGATCGTCAACGGTGGTCTTGGTTATCCTAAGATAGTCAGCCGCATGATTAGCGGTTACAAAATATGTCGAAGAAGCATTCTCACCGTTCTGCGGCATCGAAAAAGGCGATATGCCGGAAGCAGATACTCTTACGATCAGACCGTCACCGATGTGTCCTATAATGACACGTCTGTCCTTGACAGCGCAGAAGAGCAATGTGCAAGAGAGCCTCTCCAGTGAATCGAGTCCCAAGGAAGTGATGGCATCTGCCATATTCGTATGGATAGCTGCGATAAGAAGGTTCTTTATCGCTGCCTCACGATTCTCACTATATATAGCGTCAAAGTGTTTGGTCAGGATATCCGCGACAGTGTCACATGTTATCTTTGAACCGTAACGTGCGTGTGTATAATCCTTTCCGCCGGCACCGTCTGAGAGGACGACAACACTGACACCGTTGTTCTCGCCTGCGAGAGAATAATCCTCGCACGGAACACCGCGGTGCATATGTTTCTGTCCCATAAGGGTTACGGCAGCGACCTTAGCATTGACCATAATAGTTTTGGTTACTCCTCTTCCAAGAATTTGAAGAACTCATCAACGTCTACAGCCTCACCTTCCGGCTCGGTAGAGATGTTGTAGAGAGCATCGTCAGAGATACCGGACGATACGACGGACGAACTTGAAGAACCGAGGAACTCAAAGAGCTTACCGAATTCTGCAGAAGCAACGGAGATCGGTTCAGGACGCTTGATGGACAGGAGCTTCAAAAGATCGAAGTCAACCGAATTACCTACGCCGATATTGAATACTACGAGCTTGTCGTTTTTCTCAAGTTCATTGCATGCCTCTACGGCTGCACGATAGTTTGCCATTGAGTTTGGACCCTGAGGAGCGCCGTCAGTGATAACTACGATCCAAGGCTGATAATACTTGATACCAAGTTCCTTATATCCTTCCTTACGTGCGTTGAGAAGCTCAAGTGCAGTAAGTACACCTTCACCGATCGGAGTAAGGCTCGTTGAAGCCTGGATCTCAGGAAGGACTTTCTCCTTGCTGAGCTTACCGAAAGGAAGAACGATCTCAACTGAAGAACCAAATGTGATGATCGCGATATCGGTAGCCGATCTTGTATCATCGTTGTTCTTGATCGAGGACATAAAGTTCTGAAGACCCATGTTGAGTTGTCTTATAGGATCGCCCTGCATGGAGCCGGACGTATCAAGACAGAAGCATATCGGAAGTCTTCTTCTCGTACTGTTACTAAAATCTGAAGCATTAAAGTCTGCCATAGATTCTCCTTTCACTTTCACTTACGTTTGCCAAATCGCGAGAAAAGTCCGCCTTTGGCCTTGCCTTCGTCTGAACCTGTTGGGGCAGGCTCCTCTTCCTTCTTGGCGCGGGCTGCATAGAACGACTTGTTCGTAGCTACCAGAGAAGGATCAGGCATATTGTTGTTAGCGACTGCAGCAAATGGGTTGGTTCCTGTTGCGCTTGCAAGTCTGCTCTTAAATGAATTGTTGTTTATATTCTTTACATTCTGAGGAACTTCGCTCGTAGTCGGCTTGTAGTCCATCTTCGGGAATACTTTGTATGCCTCAGGGTCTTCAAAGCGTCTTGCG
The DNA here is from genome assembly GCA_902803365.1 of Oscillospiraceae bacterium. Next base: position 11,548 of record CADCPU010000040.1, on the reverse strand, counting down.
ACGAGTTTCTCTTTATAATCTACTATAACAGAATACCACTCGATCGCCTCATGAGAAATACCAAGCGCGAAAACATCGTAGAGCATCCTTCTGATGTTATCAGGAAGATACTCCCAAATGAAGTTATATCCGCCTACAGGGATCTCTTCAGTATTGGAATTATCGAGCTTATAAGGGAAATTTCTCTCCAGGATCTCCTCTCGGAGCGTATCCTTACCGTTTCTTCTCGCATACGGATGAAGTCCGCAGAACAATACGGAGAATACGAGCATAGCTATACAGTAGTCTTCCATCTTAAGCGTTCTTAAGAAATCCGAGAAATTACGACCCCAGAGTTCAGGAGGCGTAAATTCCTCCGTACCTACAGGACAAGGAAGATTTCCTACCTGGATACTGTCCATATCGATCAGATAACACGAAGCGGAAGAATAAAGAAGAACATTCTTGAGCTGAATGTCACCGATGACGATATCATGCATATGAAGATAAAGATACTTTTCGAGAAGGATAAGCAGTGTCTCGACGATATCGATCCTCTTCCAGTCAGGGAAGGCATTTGTGATCGCATCAGGTCCGTCAAAGATATTGCTCAATGTCGAACCCTTACCGAACCTCATCGTATAACCGACCGGAACGCCGTGATAGAACAACAGATCGAGCGGCCAACAGATCTCAACGGTATTAATACCGAGAGCAGCCATTCTCGTAAGCTTGCTCCAGCGAAGCGGTGTGATGACGCCCCTGTGATATATCTTGGCAACGATCCTCGGATCATTGGTCTTAAAGATCATTCCTTCGGCACCGTTACTTATCCTTGAAGCCAATGTGATATTCTTCTGTCCTGCCGTCTGAACAACGTCGCCGACATTACAGAATACATGTGCGTCAAGGTAGCCCGTCTTGGAAGCAAGAGGGCTTATCTTGATCTCAGAAACATTCCTATAGCACTCATCACTGTTTGCAAATACCTCTACCTCGGTCTTTGACACAAGGATGATGGGCTTATCCAGATTGAGTTTCTGATCGTACATTCGCTTGAATAATATGCCTGTTCTGGTCGTGATGAGGCAGATATCATCGATCTTGGATATCTCATTTAAGAACTCCCTGCTCGTTACGGCAGAAATCTCATGTATTCTCTTAAGATTGATGAGTACACCAAAGAAGTCGCGAAGGGCACTTGAAACCGGCGCGTCCTTATCAGCTGCCTGATGAGTGACACAGTGATGAAGCAACTTAAAGTCACGGCCCACGTATACTTCACACGAGCCGTCTGAAACCCTGGTAAAAAGGTCCCTAAAATATGACATTCCCGAAAATTCTCTAAAGAAAGAATAATCGAGAGCAAAGCAACTATACTTCCTTATTGCTCCTTCAAACATTCGCCCTTTAAATACCCCAATTCACAACACTAGAATATTCACATTTATGTCAAATATCCTAACCAACCAATATAAATATATAAATAAATTTACTGATTGTAAAGTGCCATTAGGTCTTCAAATGTCTCTCTTCTGCGAATGACTTCTATTTTTCCCTCGCTTGTAACAAGAATTTCACAAGGTCTTGTTCTGAGGTTATATGGATAGCTCATCGAATAACCGTAAGCACCTGTATCCAGAACTGCAATAAGATCACCTGTCTTGATGATAGGAAGCTCACGATCCTTGGCAAGGATATCACCTGATTCGCAGATATTACCTGTTACACTTACAACCTGTGTACCTTCGTCTCTTGATACGATCTCATTATCTCTGATAACTTCAATATCATGCCATGAATCATAGAGAGTAGGTCTTGCAAGAACGTTCATTCCGACATCGGTACCTGCATAGTGATTACCGGCATTCTGCTTTGTAGCATGAACACGACCGAGGATAACGGAAGACTCAGCAACACAGAAACGGCCCGGCTCGGACTTGAACAAAGGAGCATCACCGTAATCTTTGACAAAATCATCAAGGATAGGCTCTACGTCTCTGGAAAGCCCCTCGATATCAAAATCAGCCTCGCCATTAAGTTTATGGTAAGGAATACCATAACCGCCGCCGAAGTCGATGAACTTCAGGTTCTTGAACTTTCTGGCGATCCTAAGGAAATTCTCGATAGCCTTGAGGAAAGGCTCAGGTGACATAAACAAAGAACCAACGTGCTGGTTGATACCGACGATCTTAAGGTTGAACTCTTCTGCAACTGCAAAGATCTGATCGATATCTTCTTCAGCTACTGCGAACTTTGTCTTCTTACCTGCCGTAACAACCTTCTCGTGGTGACCTGCGCCTACACCCGGATTGATCCTGACTGCGCACTCGCCACCCGGGAAGAGCTCACCGAATCTTCTGAGCTGATCGATGGAATCAAGACTCGTGATGACATCGTGATCATGAGCAAAGATAAGTTCCTCTGAACTTACGTTATTAGGAACGAAGAATATCCTCTCAGCCGGGAATCCTGCTTCAAAAAGGATCCTGATTTCATTTACTGACATTGCATCAGCATTAAGGCCTTCTTCAAGAGCGATCTTAAGGATCCTCAAGTTGGAATTAGCCTTGATCGAATAGTTAGCCGTATAAGGATACTTCTTGATAAGTCCTTCTACTTTGCGCATTCTGTCGCGAAGGATGTCCTCGTTATATACATAAAGCGGGGTGCCGTACTGAGCCGCAATATCCTCCGGCTTATTACCCTTAAAATAGTCAACTGACTTCAAAAACGAATCCATATACAACCTCCAAGTTCGATTCTTACTTTCTATTATTTCGTATTATATTATAATGCCTACCAATTTCATAAGGTATTTTGCATTAGAAATATTCGATACTCCATCCTTTAATTTATAGTCAAAATATATACCGTTATCATCATATGTCTCAGAGAAGTGGAAATATGAGATGTTTGGCATCGTAGCCGCCGCTTCATCACAGAGTGCATAGTCATGAGTAGTCATAAGACCGATTATCTCATCCTTGGCAAGGATCTTGAGGACTGTCATTGCACCCTCGGTCCTGTCTGCTGAATTAGTACCTCTGAAGATCTCATCGATGAGGAACAGGAGCGGATGACCTTCCCTGCCCGCTTTTACGATCCTTGATATCCTGACGAGTTCCGCTCTGAATGTACTCATCTCTTCTTTCATATCATCAACGATCCTCATGGAAGATACGACTCTCATCCTTCCGAGCTTTAAGGATTCAGCGGGAACATCCGCACCGATATAAGCCAATATCGAGCATACGCCGATCGTCCTTATGAGCGTAGTCTTGCCTGACATGTTGGAACCAGTGATAAGAGCTGTCTTGCCGTCGATCTTTATCGAATTTGATACTGCTTTCTCAGGATCAAGGAGCGGATGAACGATCTGCTTTCCGTCAAAGAAGGCATTGGTCTTATCATCCCTGCCGCAATCAACAAGTTCAGGAGTAACGCTGTATCTTGAGATTATCGATACAACGGAAGCGCTCATGAGAGATTCGATAACTGCAAGGTTCTCAACATTCTTCTCGAGCCTTTTTCCGTACTTCTCGGCCCAAGCAGTGAACTTATCTGCCAACATGGCGTCATAAAGACACAGAGCATTAAGGACGAGAGCAACGAGCGGCTGCATCCTGACCTTGGCAAGAGCACAGGTCTTCGCAAGAGACTTAAGGCTGTCCGAGACTTTGTTTTCGACGCCTTCGTCATAGATAAGGCTCCTTATGAGCGGATCTTTAAAGTCATGCTTCTCAAGTTCGGTATAAAGCGAAGCAAGCGCGTCCGTCTGGCGCGAGATACCCTCAACTGCCCTGAAGCATTCGGAATACTTGGAAGAAAGCGAGAAACTCGCGATAAGATTTACGATAACGATGAACATGATCGAAGCACCAAGGAACTTCGGTGCAACAAAGACTGTTGCGACCGGAATGAGCCACAAAAGGAGCAAGAGCTTTACCGCAAGTCTCATACCGCCGGTAAACGATACATATTCATTCTTGGAGAGTTTAAGGAGCGCCTCAGGCATCTTATCGATCTTTCCGAGTTTCTCGTAAGCCTGATATGATTCCAGGAAGAGAGGATCGGAAGATAATTCCCTGACAGCGGCCTGACGCTTTCTGATATCATCATTGGTCCTGTCGGATACATGCGCATTAAGAAGTTCATCAGCAAACTTAGCGCGGCCGAATGCACTCTCGGATATGTTATAGAGCGCGAAAAGGGATGCTTCGCCGAATATATCAAGATCCACGCAATAGTCGTGATCCGTTAAGGCAAACTCGGAGCCCTTATCCGTAAGTTTGGAAAAATCACCATTGCATCTGGCGATATATCTGTCATTGACTTCGGCGAGAGCCTTGTCATACTTAAGTTCGCCGTTGACCTTGTAGTGCTTCATACAAAGATAAACAAACAAGACGAACAGGATACCCGATGCGATCAGGATAAGATAATTCTTTACGACAATAGAAGCGACGACAGAAGCTGCCGTCAGCAAAAATACAAAGAGCCTTACAAGGCTCAGTTTAAAGCTTTTCTTCTCGAGGATCGCGATCTGCTTATCAAGTTCTGCCTTACGCTCCCCGAAAAACTGTGATGTATATGCCATACCAATCGTTCCATTTCCTAAACGGAAGAATCACTTCTTTGGTTTTTCTTCCTTCTTTTGGCGAGGACGTCTCTTAGGCACAACGTAATCCAGTACTTCACCGATACTGTCATGTATCGTCAAAAGAGCCTGAAGATCCAAATGTGTGGAACTCTTGTTGATGATGACCACACGGTCATGCTTCAGGAACTGTACGAATGTAGCAGCCGGATAGACCGTAAGGCTCGTACCGCCGATGATAAGAAGGTCAGCCTTCTTGATCGCCTTGATTGCAGCATCTACCTTGTCGTGTTCAAGATTCTCCTCATAAAGCGTTACGGCAGGACGTACTATTCCTCCGCAACGGTCGCAGCGCGGAATACCGTCACTGTCCAATACATATTTGAGAGTAAACTTCTTACCGCAGTCCACACAGTAGTTTCTGTATACGGAACCGTGAAGTTCGATCGTATTCTTGGAACCTGCGATCTGATGAAGTCTGTCTATATTCTGAGTGATGACAGCTTTGAGCTTACCCTGGCGCTCAAGTCTGGCAAGTGCCTTATGAGCCTTATTCGGTTTGGCGTCCGGATAGCAGAGCTTCTTCTTATAGAAGTCATAGAATTCCTCAGGATGCTCGACAAAGAACGAATGGGAAACTACGTCAACTGCTCTGTAATTAAATCCGGTCTCCTGATTGAAGATGCCCGCGCCGCTCCTGAAGTCAGGAATACCGCTCTCGGTCGACACACCGGCGCCGCCTAAAAATACGATATTGTCAGACTCCGCTATCAGCTGCTTGAGCTGATCGAGTTTCTTCTGCTTAGCGCCTTCGTATCTGTCTAATCTGGTTTCCACCTAATTACCTCTGTATCTCTAGAATGAATCAAAATGCATCAGTCATCCAAATGCAGGCTTGATGCCGAGAAATCTCCGAGCTCCATACCTGCGGAACCGAACATCTCCTTGCCGAGCACTCTCTTCTCGTCTCTTTCCTTCTCGACGATAGTGCTCAAAGCCTTGCGGACTCTGTCTGAATTCTTTACATTCTTGATCTCGAGAACAGGAGCTGTCTGATCTGCGGTATTGAGGATAATGCTTCCAACTCCGAAGATCTTCTGTCCGAATGTTCTCTTGATCGTTACATCGAGGATCCTGTACAAGAGGATCTCATCTTCAGTCGTGTTGAAGAGACCCTTCTTAATATAAAGTCTGTTGTTGTCAAAGCTATATGTGGTGAAAGAGATAGGAAGACCGAAATAGCGCTTCTTGTCCTTCCACAAAATTACATCATTATCCAAATACTGGCTGAGTCTGTCAGTTTTTGCCATAATCAGATCCTCCGTGCATTTCATATCAATTTATTATAATATATCAACTCGATAAAAAAACACGAAAAATGCAAAAACGTTATAAAAATTTAATATTGACCGTCATCAATCGATCTGCTTGACTCTCTGATCGTCATAGATCTGTGTAACATCGAACAATCTGCTCAATATTCCGTTACGCATATTCTGTCCGTTAAGCAGCGTTCTGTCATAGTACAGATAGTTCATACCGTATGTAAAATACGGTGTCGGACCTATTCCGTAGAACACCCTGTAGCCCATGCTCTTCAGGTATTCGGCCCTCGGATCGGTTCCGTTTATAAAGTTACCGTTAGGATAAACGATCATATGCGTATCGCCAAGAAGGCTTCCAACCTGATCTTCCCACTTTTCGAAGTCGGATTGGATCTCTTCAAGCGTTGCCTGCTCAGCATTGATATTTCCATATGTCGAAGTTGCGAACTTCCAGCCGGTATCCTTAAGGACAGCCGCGATCTCACTTACAGAATTCTTATTCATCTCTATCTCGGAAGAATCGATCTCGGCAGCAGGTCTTCCGAGTGCATTGAGTGCCAGATTTCTGTCATCGACCTCATCTTCACTGACGACATAACCGAATACAGATTCATAACCGCACAGCGAGATAACACCTCTGACTCCGTTATAGGAAAAATCCGGATGCTCTTCGACGAACATATCAAGGATGCCTACAGCTTCAGCAGATCTTTGTACGACTTCCTGTCCTGAAGCATTCATATACTGACCACAGACTTGTCCCTGCTCGTTCAACACCAGCTTGTTACAGGTGCCCGCACCACAGGATCTGAGGGAATAATCGAGATTTTCGATGACGATGATGAGAGGCTGCTTGCCTTCAGGAACGATGAGCGGAGTCTCAACCAGATATTCCTCATTGCTGGAATCTATAAGTGCTTCTGCATCAACGAGCACATAGTTCTTCTTGTAGAGTTCCTCAAGTATCCTTCTGAACTCCGAAGTCGTCAGATAGATATCGTCATTTGAAGATACATATGAATCACCGAAGGCGATCTCGGTATCAGCAATGAGCTGTCTTACGCACAAGACCTCGACGGAGCCCTTGTACTCAGTAACAGGCGAAGTCTTGCCCGTCGCCATGATAAGGTCATTTCCTATTCTGTTGTCATCCGGGAAGATGACTGCGAGGTCAGACAGGATCGTTTCTGCCGAATAGTACTGATAAGTGTCGAGCATGTGCTCACACTTCTCGAGCATCGGCTTATACATGATCTCCTTGATCTCTTCAACACGGCGGTTTGCAAACGAATATACAAATCCCTCGTTGTTATCAAGGAGCGTCTTATATTCCTTGACTGCCGCGATATAATCGCCCTCTTCGTACTTCTTCTCAGCAGACTGAGCGACGCCTCGCGATTTCTCGATGGCATCGATCTCACGCAGGAGCGGAGTTGCGACGGCCTCGATATTATCGACCTGCGATACTTCCTTGAAGACAAAGGTAACATCAGGTTTTTCGATATTTCCGAGCAGGAACTCTTCGCAAAGCAGTGTGAGCCAGTTTGAAAGATGAGAATACGTCAGCTCGCCCATTCCGTTCAGGAACTTTATATCATCGCTCCTTAACGAATAACGCTCGTATCTGATCCTGTTTTCTATAGTTACCGACTTCTCATTAACGAGATTTTCCATATCGGTCAGGGTCGGATCGACTGTATCCGAGTTAAGATTTGAATCGTGCACGCCTCTGTAGATCTCAAGAGCCTCCTTATAGCGCCCTTCATCCAGAGCTTCGCTGAAACTTGGCAGGATCTGCGCATGCGACTCCTTGTTCCTGTTGATCCAGAATACCGTAAAAATGGCAAATCCCAGGACTATGGCGCACAAAACGACGATGAGCCGATAGAATATATCCAGCGGCTCTTTTTCTCTCACCTGATCGAAAATGTTATACGTCGATGTTTTCAAATCAAATTCCGTCCAAATTCAGATTGATCTGTCTGCTCTCTACGAGCTCATCCTTTATAAAGTAACCGATCGCAGGGATCTTCCTGATCCTGAAGTACTCAGGATCGCTGAAACCGGCCTGCTCCAACGTCTCGATACTGATCATCTTGGATCCGCGCTTCGATGTCAGGAGCTGAACGCCCTGCGTTGTCCTCGTCGACTTCATCGGTATGAGCGAAGAATCAAACAGAACTGCCTTGGAAATGTCGCTTCTTGCAACGAGATCCTTACTCTCGCCTTCCGCAAACTCAAGGAACGCAACTGCCGGAGAGCCTCCGAAGAAAGCGTTTACCAACTTCTTACGATTCTGCTTCGTCTCGTAAACGTTGATCGGGAAGATCGCAGCCTTACCGTTTTCGAAGCCGATCATGAGATTACCCTTATAATCTGACGTAACGATCATATGAACGACCTTCTCGCCGTCCTCCATTCCGAGTGTACTCGGCAGATAATGACCGTATTCGCTAGGCTTCGTCTCGTTAAGTTCGTACGTCTTCGCCTTATATACATTAGCCTTATCCGTAAAGAAGAGGAGGTCTGAAACGTTTGAAGTCTCCTTGTCGATAAAGATCTCGTCCTCTTCCTTGGTCTTGAGCTCACCTGCACTTCTCAAGGATACAAGTGTATGCTTCTTGAGGTATCCGTCCTTCGTGAGCATTACGCGGACCTTATAGTCTTCGATGACCTGACTCGGCTCAAAGCTCTGGACCTCATCATGTCTTACGACTTCGGATCTTCTCTCCTGGCCGTACTTCTTGATGACATCCTTAAGCACTTCGATGATCTTATTGTCGATCCTCTTAGGCTTAACAAGGAAATCCTCGAGATCTGCGATCTCGTTTTTGATATCGTCGACGTCCTTGATCCTGTTGAGGATATACTGCTTATTGATGTTACGGAGCTTGATCTCAGCAACATATTCAGCCTGGATCTGGTCGATATCAAATCCCTTCATCAAGTTAGGGACTACGTCTTCTTCAAGCTCGGTATTTCTGATGATGGCGATAGCCTTATCGATATCGAGCAAGATCTTTGCAAGACCTTCCAAGAGATGGAGCCTGTCTTTCTTCTTCTGGAGATCAAAAGCAGTCTCACGCTTGATACATTCTCTTCTCCACTTAAGCCACTCGTCCATGAGGCCGTATACGCCAAGGACCTTCGGCGAGCCGTTAACGAGCACGTTGAAGTTACATGAGAACGGTGACTCGAGCTTTGTAAACTTAAAAAGCTTAGTCATGAGCGCATCATGATCCGTACCTCTCTTACACTCGATAACGATCTTAAGACCCTTGAGGTCCGTGGAGTTCCTGATATCACTGATCTCCTTGATCTTACCCTGCTTAACGAGTTCGCAGACCTCATCGATTATGGCTTCCATAGTCGTTGTATAAGGGATCTCATAGATAGTGATCGTATTCTTCTTGGCATCTACAGTGTACTTACCTCTGATCCTGATGGAACCGCGGCCGGTATCGTAGATCTCCTTCATTACCTTCTGATCATAAAGGATCTGTCCGCCACCCGAGAAATCAGGCGCAGGCATGATATCGAGAAGATCAGCTGAAGGATCTTTCATATGAGCGATAGTTGCTTCACAGACTTCCTTAAGGTTGAACGAACAGATATTGGATGCCATACCAACGGCAATACCCATATTGCTGTTAACAAGGATCGACGGAAAAGCGACCGGCAATAATGCAGGCTCCTTAAGTTCGCCGTCGTAGTTATCCACCATGTCGACAGCATTCTTATCGATACCGTTAAAGATCAGTTCGCAGAACTTCTCGAGCTTTACCTCCGTATATCGGGAAGCAGCATATGCCATGTCTCGGCTGTACTGTTTACCGAAGTTACCCTTTGAATCAACATAAGGATGCAAAAGGGCCTCATTACCTCTTGTAAGACGGACCATTGTCTCGTAGATAGCAGCATCACCGTGAGGATTGAGCTTCATTGTCTGACCGACGGCATTAGCGGACTTAGTCCTGTCCTTGGTCAAAAGACCCATCTTGTACATCGTATAAAGAAGCTTACGGTGTGACGGCTTAAATCCGTCGATCTCAGGGATAGCACGAGATACGATGACACTCATCGCATAAGGCATATAGTTCTGTTCGAGCATCTCAGTGATCGGCTGATCAGCTACCGGTGCATCCGGTCTTGTATCTATAATCTCTTCTGTTTTCTTCTTAGCCATAGTTCCCTCACATTAACCGATATCGAGCATATCAAGATAAAGATGTCCGTCTTCTTCGATATGTTGCTTTCTGCCTTGGAGATTGTCGCCCAAGAGCAGTTCGAATATCTCTGCAGTCTTCTGCGCTTCCTCAGGACAGATCTTAATGAGTCTTCTGGTCTTAGGACTCATAGTCGTAAGGCTCATCATATCAGGTTCGTTCTCACCAAGACCCTTGGAACGCTGGAGCTTAAGGTTGTCGATACCGTATTTTTCAACGATCTCAGCCTTTTCCTTCTCGTTATACGCGAAGAAGATCTCCTCCTTCTCGCCGTCCTTCTTGGAACTCTTTTTCTTCAATGTGATCTCGAAAAGAGGTGATTCCGCAACATATACGAAACCCTCTTCGATAAGCTTAGGGCAAAGCCTGTAGATCATCGCGAGAATGAGCGTTCTGATCTGGTATCCGTCGACATCGGCATCGGTACAGATGATGATCTTACTCCATCTCAAAAGATCGATATTAAAGCTGCTCAGATCCTTGGAATGCTTGCCCTGGATCTCGATACCGCATCCCAAGACCTTGACCAAGTCAGTAATGATCTCACTCTTTAAGATATCGGCATAACTTGCCTTAAGACAGTTGAGGATCTTACCTCTTACAGGCATACAAGCCTGGAATTCCGCATCTCTTGCCAAGATGACCGATCCCGCAGCGGAATCACCCTCAACGATATAAAGTTCTCTTCTTGAAGTATCCTTGCTGTCGCAGTCGGTAAACTTCTTGATCTTGTTATTGATGTTATCGACGGCACCCATGACCTTCTTACGTGCCGCAACTCTGTTCTTTTCAGCATTCTCTCTTGCACGCTTATTTGCAAGGACCTGCTCTACGACCTTATCACCGAGGTTCTTGTTCTCGATAAACCAGATCTCGAGCTGAGTCCTGATAAGGTTTGTCATGAACTCCTGAACGAACTTGTTGTTTATAGCCTTCTTGGTCTGGTTCTCATATGATGTCTGTGTAGAGAATGTGCTCGAGATGAGGATAAGAGAATCAGATACATCAACGAACGTGATCTTGCTCTCGTTGGCCTTATACTTGTCTCTGTCCTTGATCTGCTTATCGATCTCAGCTACAAAAGCATTCCTTACGGCCTTATCCGGAGATCCGCCGTACTCGAGGAAGCTCGAGTTATGGAAGTACTCTACTACATTAACTTCATTATTAAAGCAGAATGCGATCTCTGCCTTGACCTTATACTCGTCACGATCAGCAGCGTCGCGGCCCTTGCCCTCACCTTCGAACTTATATGGCTCTGTAAATCCGAGCATATTATTAAGTTCCTCACAGTATCCCATGATACCTTCGGTGTACTTATAGTTGAACTCTTCGCCCGTAGCTTCATCCTTCAAGACGAATTCGATGCCGCTGTTAACGATAGCCTGTTTCTTGATGATATCCTTGAATGCTTCGAT
>CADCPU010000039.1 GCA_902803365.1 Oscillospiraceae bacterium | reverse complement strand
TCTCCATGAGTCCGTCATCCGTGAAGCATGCAGCTGCCGCTTTCTGTACCGGCTATGAGACTCCGTTGAACTTTGTTGTCTGACGTCTGAGCCACATCTTCCTTAGATGTATTCCTTCTCTTACGAGTGCGTCAGGAACTACCGTGTATCCGCATCTTGTTCCCGTGAAGCCGCATGTCTTTGACAGTGAGCAGAACTCGATCGCACATGTTTTCGCGCCCTCGATCTCGTAGATGGATCTCGGAACATTCGGATCTTTTACAAATGCTTCGTAAGCCGCATCATAAAGGATCACCGCATCCGTCTTGTTTGCCAGATCGACCCATAACTTGAGCTGATCTCTCGTGTATGCCGCACCTGTCGGATTATTAGGTGAGCAGATATAGATGATATCCGCATCAAAGTCGTCCGTCGGCATCGGCAGGAATCCGTTCTCTTCACCTGAGTTGAGGTAGACGATCTCGTGACCTGCCATGGTGTTCGTATCTACATAGACCGGATATACCGGATCTGTGACTGCGATCTTGTTGTCGTCTCCGAAGATATCCAGGATGTTGCCGATATCGCTCTTTGCTCCGTCGGAAATAAATACTTCGTCAAGACTTAATGTAACTCCCGTATTCCTCTTGTAGTAGGAAGCGATCGCTTCTCTTAAAAAATCGTATCCCTGCTCGGGACCGTATCCGTGGAAGCCTTCCTTTGTTCCCATCTCCTGAGCTGCTGCGACAAATGCATCGACTGCGCTCTTGCAGAGAGGTCTTGTTACATCTCCGATACCCATCCTGATGATCTTGGCATCGGGCTGCTGCTCGGAGAACTTCTTTACCCTTGCAGCGATCTCGGAGAACAGATATGTTTCCGCGATGTTTTGGTAATTCTTATTAATGTGCATCTCAAGTTCCTCCTCAAATATCGATCTCACCTTCAAAGATATCGTTACAAGGTCCCGTCATAAGGACCGTATCATCCGTATAATTGATAGTCAGGAAACCTCCGTTAAGTTCGACCTCGACGTCGCTTCCCTTATCGCAGTATCCGTTAAGGCAGGCCGCAACGACAGTCGCACATGTTCCCGTTCCGCACGCCCAGGTCTCACCCGATCCGCGTTCCCAGACACGCATCCTTAAGTGTGTCCGATCTCTTACTTCAACGAATTCCGTATTGACGCTCTCAGGGAAAAGTTCATTATGTTCGAACTTCGGACCGATCTTATCAAGTTCCAGGGATTCGACGTTGTCAGTAAAGACGACTGCGTGAGGATTTCCCATCGATACGCAGGTGATCTTATATTCATTACCGTCTATATTTACTTCACGGTCGATCACCGTCTCGCCCTCAAGTCTTACCGGTATGAGCGACGGGGTAAGTATCGCCTTTCCCATGTCTACCCTGGCTGCTGTTGCCTTGCCGTTTTCGGCAAACATCTTAAGAGTCTTGATACCGCTCTTAGTCTCAATAGTTATGGTCTCTTTTTTGATCCCGAGCCTGTCATACATGAACTTTCCGACACAGCGGATGCCGTTTCCGCACATCCTTCCCTCTGAACCGTCGAGGTTGAACATGATCATACGACCGTCGGCTTTATCGGATGGAGCCACCAGGATCAGTCCGTCGCTTCCTACACCGAAGTGAACGTCTGAGATCTTCTTGGCGAGAGTAACCGGATCATCTACCTTATATTTAAATGCATCTATATATACATAATCATTTCCGCACCCTTCCATCTTTACGAATTCGTACTTCATGTTGCCTCCTTACAGATAATCGTATGTTCTGATTATTTCCATCGCGACTTCGAGTTTTGTCTGTCCGCTGTTCATCGCTTCTTTTTCTATAAACTTGTGAGCTTCGTCTTCTGTTAAGCTCAATGTCTTTACCAGGATGATCTTGCTCCTTGCTATGACCTTTTCCTCTTCAACTTTCTTGTTTAGGGTACATAGTCTTATGTGAGCCGTGTCAGCCGATTTAAGCGCCACCAGGAAAGCTGATCTGCTTACCGGCCTGTGAAGGATACATACTCCTATATCGAGGTACCGTTCCTTTTTGGCAAGCGACTGATCGTCATCCGGATCATCCGTGATAAGGATCATCGTCGCGGTCGGATGCTTTATGCAATCCCTGCAGGCTCTGAATGCCTTATCGTTATCAAGAGGAGTAATAAGGATAAGAAGACCGTAATCACCTTTTCTTACTTCCCTCATACCGTTATCGTCGAATAAAGCCTCGACTATGGCATGAGGATGTTTAAGACCTTGTACGATC
>CADCPU010000038.1 GCA_902803365.1 Oscillospiraceae bacterium | reverse complement strand
TCGTTCCTGCACAGGATCTCATGGATATCGATATCCGTGCTGAGCGTGCTAAGGCTCTCTATGAAGAGGATAAGATCATGCCTGAGCGTAAGTCTCATAAGAACTCTCAGGTTATGCAGCTCTACAAGGATTTCCTTGGCGAGCCTAACGGACACCTCGCTCATGAGCTTCTCCACACAACTTATTGCCAGAAGGAAATCTATCCTGATTCCGTTCTCGAGAAATAAGACGTGTAACAGATGATTTATTCAGAAGGTTGTTCACTTCGGTGAGCAACCTTCTTTTTTATTCAGCGCTTCCTGTTTTGCTTACTTTACAATGCTCAGATGTTCTTGTACTCTGAATGATATGAGGAGGCGTTTAGTATGTTAAGAGATAAAAAAAGAATACATCTGTCTGCTCAGCTTATTTCGGTTGCTCTTTCCATAACTATGGGAATGCAGATCTTTTCCGTTTGGGATCAGTCCGATGTCAGAGCTGACGGTTTTGTTAAGGATATAAGCAACACCTATCTTGCAGAAGCGTCACTTGGTTCTCCGAAGGCACCTGAATCCATGGATTCGCCATGGACCGGAAGTTATGTGTGGTATGGTAAATACGACGGTCTGCCTGTAAGATATCGCGTACTTTCACCTCGAACAGACATATATGGTTCAGAGACCATGTTTCTTGATTGCGACAACGATCTTTATGCCACCACTATGGATGATGATGATGTACTGAACGAAGGTGCTACAGCTTTTAATGATTGGGCGCACTGTGATATCAATATTGATCTTAATGGTGACAAATTACTATATAAAGAAAACTGCTTTACTGAGGCGGAACGTAATGCCATAGCATCAAGTAAGATATCATCACATGAATATGTTGTCGGTAATAATGCATTTGAAGTGCCACAGGGCATAAAGTATTATTTCGGCTCCGGATCAACACCGTTGACGGGAGAAAAACTTTTTATCCTCGATGCCGAGGACATCGTGAATTCCGCTTATGGATATTATTCTTCGATGGGTGCCGGAGAGAACAGGGTCAAGTATGTGTTTGACAGTAATTCCCCGATGTTTTGGTGGTTCAGATCTCCAAATGGAACTGATTCTCTCGGCAAGGTCAGATATCAAGGCGATATCTATGTTACAAATCATAAGGGAAGTCTTCGTGTTTCTCCTGCCATGAATATCTCTCTTGATGATGTTCTTTTTTCTTCTGTAGTTAAGTCAGGGGATGAGAACAGATACGGATCAGAGAGTAAACTTACGATCATCGATAAGTCGATTGAGTTTTCGATCCCTGATGCTAAAAAGATCACTTCTGCTAATGGTACGATCAAGATCCCGTTCAGTGCAAAGGGAAATTATGATCGCATTACCGTTATGATCACGGATAAGAAATACACTCAAGATAGCGCTCATATTGTTTACTTGGATGAAGTCAAGGTCAAATCATCTGTAGCTGAGTTTACTCTTCCTGAAAGTCTTGATCCTGCAAAATGGGGCTCACAGTATTATGTGTATGCTTTTGCAGAAGATCTCAATGATATTCATGAGACCGATTACGTAAGTAAACCTGTCTTGATTGCCTGTCCTAATGCTCAATACAACATTAAAGTGACTGTTCAGGGTAAAGGTACAGCATCTGCATCTGTGACTTCTGGAACAACCGGTACTAAGGTTACACTTAAGGGAACTCCTGAAAAAGGATATGCTCTTACTGATTGGAAAATCGTATCAGGTGATGTAACGGTCGATAATAATGATGAATTTGTTATCGGAAACTCAGATGTTGAGATACAGGCTGTGTTTACCATGATCAAGACGAATCCGCCGCGTCCGAAGCCGACAGCAACGCCTGTTCCTTCTTCAAAACCTTCGTCCGGCGCAACTCCGACAGTAACTGCTGCACCTGCCAAACCGACATCTGATCCTGAAGAAGGTAAGACAGCGCCTAAGGCTCAGATCCTGGCATTTGTTGAGCGTATCTATACCTACGTTCTCGATCGTGAACCTGAAGAAGAAGGCGCAGCATTTTGGTCAGAGGAACTCTGGTCATTCCGTCGCACAGGCGCTGAGGTTGCTCAGGGATTTATCTTCAGCCCTGAATTCGAAAACAGGAAGACTACGGATGAGCAGTTTGTAACTATCCTCTACAAGACATTCTTCGGTCGCGATCCTGAGGAAGAAGGAATGAATTTCTGGCTGAACCAGCTTGCTACCGGTACAATGGACAGAGTCACAGTTGCAAACGGATTTATCTATTCCCAGGAGTGGGCAGATACCTGCGCATCTTACGGCATACGTTCAGGCGGCGATATCAAGCCTTCAGGCACTATCGAGCCTACAGATCTTACATATGCATTTGTTGAGCGTATGTATACGACTGCAATGGGCCGCGGATATGATGAAGAAGGTAAGCAGTATTGGGCATCGGCTTTGGCAAACTTTGAAATAACAGGTGAAGGTGTAGGTGCTTCGTTCTTCCTCTCTGATGAGATGAACGGCTTTAATCTCTCGGATAAGGACTTCCTCGGAAGGCTTTACGCAACTTTCATGGATCGCGAAGCGGATGCTGACGGTGAGACATATTGGCTGGGGCTTATGGCATCCGGTACACCGCGTGCGGACATTGTATTCGGTTTTACGCGGAGTCCTGAGTTTATGGACAAGTGTATCGAAGCAAGGATACTTCCATACTAAGACTTAAAGAGGATCGTATATACGATCCTTTTTTTTGAAATAAGCACATATTAATTGTAGATATAGCATTTATTTGTTATAGTTTCAAATGTGGTTGAAAGACTATATATTATTCCATTTTTAGGGGGAGACTATGTCACGAGTAGTACAAAGAAACAAGTTGTTAAGTTGTATTGCCAGCCTGACTGTTATCGTTGGTATGGTAATAGGTATCAACTCAGCCTCTTTGGCAGAGAGTAATACGGTTCATGTCAAGTCTGTTGATGAAATGACATCAGCTCTTGCTGACGAAGATGTTGATCATATCATCATCGATGATAGCTTTGATGTACCGTGTAAGACAGCATCAAATGACAACGGAACATCATACTTTACAATTAACAGAAGTATGATCATTGAAGGCGCTGAAGCAGGTGTAACATTGAAGAGAGCGATAGGAGAAGGTGCAAATAACGGCAGACTTCAATCTATCTTCGGTATACGCGGTAACGGAACCTATGACGGGATCACTGTCTCACTGTTCAAACTGACTTTAGATGGTGGAGCTGATTTCGGAACAAGGACCGGAACAGTTAAGATGAATACGAATGTATCAACTTCCTGCCTTGGCGGAAGAAGTCTTGTCGATGTTTATTACAAGGCTACGCTTAATCTTGAGAATGGGGCAACTATCCAGAATAATTTCTGTACTTACAGCCTTTCTTCTTTGTCGGGAGATTCAGGATCTTATAATTTCGGTGGTGGAGTCAGAGTTGATTTTGATCATACGACCGGCGGAGGAACTGTTAATGTTAAGGCCGGATCTACCATAAAAAATTGCGTAACCAGCGGTGGTTACGGTGGTGCTATCGGTGCCTATTCGTATGCAAGGCTTAATGTTTATGGCGGCCTTATTGAAGATTGTGTCTCCAGATATGGCGGTGCAGTCGGTTGTACTTCAAGAGCCGGACATGATATCTCTTTGGCAGGTACGTTCAGGATGTATGGCGGTGTTATCAGAAATTGCAGTGCAAATACGGGTGGTGCGATCTGTGCGAACGGAGGAAAAACTTGTGAAAGCTGTCTTTATGGCGGTACGATAGACGGATGTACTGCATCCGGTCAAGGTGGCGCTCTGGCTCTGAATGGCGGAAAAGATGATAACCCTACGTTGGATATTGCTCCATATTCCGAAGAGGGACCATTGTTTATTACTAACTGTACCAGCGGAAGTTCCGATACAGATCCTGATACTGAATATGACGGTAAAAAATTGGGATACAGCGGTCTTTTCCTCGGTGATCCTAATACTCCTATTAATATTGAGAATGCAACATACTCTGTCTCTTTTAAGAAATATAAAGATGACACTGATGTTTTCACTAAACTTACGGTAAAAGCAAGACAGGCTCTCGGAGAATCTTTCCCGGCAGATCCTGTGGATGAAGTTAATTCATATTCATTCTCAGAATGGAATACAAAGGCTGACGGAACAGGAAAGACGATCACAAAAGATTCTGAGATCACAGAAAACATCGTTGTTTATGCAAGATGGGCCTGTGTGTCTGCTTTGTCAAAATGTGATGTCGTTAATATCACATATGGTGATAGCGATGCTGCGATAGGTGTTGATGTTGATGCTCCTTATGGTGGAGATATCAGTTATCAGTGGTTCGTTGCTGATACAGCTGTAGACGGTGCAACTTCTGACACTTACAATATTCCTGTATCTGATATCGGAGATTACAGTTTTACATGTAAGGTAGAAAATACTTTGCCCGGTTCAGTTAAGGCAAATGATGAAGTAGACATTAAAGTAATTATCGAGCCTAAGACCATTAACATCGATTGGTCTGATCTGAGTTTTACAGCTGACGGCAAGGCAAAACTGCCCAAAGCTGTTGCACAGGATATTGTTGACGGTGATGATGTAACTGTTGAGGTAACAGGCGAGCAGACAGAAGCAGGCAGATATATCGCTACAGCAAAGCTCGTAGGTGAGGATTCCGGTAATTATCTTATTGCTGAAGGCAATGATACGGCTGAGTTTGTTATCAATGCTGCTCCTACGGCTACTCCTACAGTTACTGCTACACCTGAGCCGACAGCAACTCCAACTTCAAAACCTACGATTGCTCCAACAGCTGCCGCTACACCTGTACCTTCTGCCAAGGTAACGGCTACTCCTGCTCCTACGGTTGAGGTAACAACTGCTCCAACAGGCGAAGTAACTGCAACACCTTCTCCTGCTGCAGATCCTAAGTCTCAGATCAGTGCATTTGTAGAGCGTATATATATCTACGTTCTTGATCGTGAACCGGAGACTGAAGGTGCAAAATTCTGGTCTGACGAATTGTATGCATTCCGTCGTTCAGGTGCTGAGGTTGCTCAGGGATTTATCTTCAGCCCTGAGTTCGAAAACAGGAAGACTACGGATGAGCAGTTTGTAACTATACTTTATAAGACATTTTTCGGACGCGACCCTGAAGAGGGCGGTATGAAGTTCTGGCTTGACCAGCTCTCAACCGGCACAATGGACCGCGTTGCAGTTGCTAACGGATTCATCTATTCACAGGAGTGGGCTGATACATGTGCATCCTACGGAATCAGATCCGGTGGGGATATCAAGCCTACAGGTGTGATCGCTCCGACAGAGTTGACTTATGCATTTGTTGAGCGTATGTACACGACTGCAATGGGCAGAAGTTACGATGAAGAAGGCCGTCAGTACTGGGCTTCCGAACTTGCCAACTTTAACATTACAGGTGAGCAGGTCGGTGCTTCGTTCTTCCTCTCAGATGAGATGAACGGCTACAACCTATCCGATAAGGAATTCCTCGGAAGGCTTTATGCAACATTCATGAACCGCGAGCCTGATGCGGACGGCGAGTCTTACTGGCTCGGAGTTATGTCCTCCGGTGCTGCACGAGCCGATATCGTTTACGGTTTCACACGAAGCCCTGAATTCACAGACAAGTGT
>CADCPU010000037.1 GCA_902803365.1 Oscillospiraceae bacterium | reverse complement strand
GATTACTTTCTCATCAGCAAACTAGTTATATCACACGGATGGGGATTATTCAAACTGATTTTCGAGGGCGTCATCGAAAATGGCGTTTGAGTAGGCGGCTTTGGCCTGGACACCGCTCAAGCGGCCGAGTTTGCCCGAAAAACCGCTTATTATGTCTTGCGGGGCCTCGACGCAGAGACTTATGATGCTGATGTCTCTTTTGTGGTAGGGAATGCCCATTCGTCCAATGACGTATTCGGAGTACTCCGAGATGATGTGATTGAGCTCTTCGATGCTGCTCTTATCTTCTATGATGATGCCTATTACAGCTACTCTGGACTGCATATTCGGCTCCTTCCGCGTTTTTTTGTTACAAGAATATCACAAACCTTGTTTTTTTTCAGATTAATGCAACAATAAGAATATTGAATTCGTTTAATTGTTATCAATATGCGAGAAAGGATGAAAATATGAAGAACAGAGCAAACAGTATTAAACGTATTGCTGTTACGCTGACCGCTACATTGCTGATGTCCTTCGCCGTGTCGATGTTGCCGCCTGCAACAAGGGTGCTGCGAGCAGATCAGGATGGTGTGGTCACAAACATTACCTCAAGGGTCAATGTTCGTACTGAACCGACAACTCAGTCGGGAATCCTGGTGTCTATTCCACTTAATACACCTCTTAAAGTTATCGAGACTGTCAATGCCAAGGCAGGTGACACGTCCGGTATCGCAACATGGTATAAGGTATCCCTTACTTACAATGGTACATCTTACACGGGATACATTGCTACTTCCTATGTAAAAGTTACTACACCTTCGGGTACTCCTACGCCGACTCCGACGCTGGCTCCGGGTGTAACACCTACACCAGCTCCTACGGGAACGACTCCTTCACCTACGGCTATCCCTGTAGTTACTACAGCTCCGGTAGCTGACGCTAAGTTTGAGGAGAGCATCAAGAGCTTCCCTGATAACTACAAGCCTTATCTGAGATCACTTCACGAGAAGCATCCTTCATGGGTATTCGTAGCCGAGAAGGCTAACGGTTCCTGGAATGAAGTACTCAATCTCGAGTCAAAGACAGGCGTATCCCTCATCCCTAATACGGTAGAGGATGCTTGGAAGTCCAAGGCATCAGATGCTTACGATCCTGCTACAAACACATATAAGGTATTTGATGCACCTAACTGGGTAAATGCATCACGTCCTATCATTGCGTACTACCTTGATCCTCGTAACTCCCTCAATGAGGACGGAATCTTCCAGTACCTCGACCTGCGCTACAGCAAGTCAGCGATCCCGAACAATCCTGATCAGTATGTAAGCAAGGTCCTCCAGGGAACGTTCATGGCAACAACGAGCGGTATCTATGCAGGATCTTCGATCGAATATACTAAGCTCTTCGCTATCGGCGGATACGAGAGTGCAGTTAACCCGATCTTTCTCGCATCAAGATCAGTTCAGGAAGTCGGCGTAAACGGCAGTGCTTCTTCGAATGGTCAGAATCCAAAGCACCTCTACAACTTCTATAACATCGGTGCTTACTCCGATGCAACAAATGCAGCTTACGTCGGTCTTGCTTTCGCTGAGCAGGGTAACGGTGTTGCAAACTCTGACTTTAACAGAAAGTACCTTATCCCTTGGAATACACAGGGCGCTTCCATCATCGGCGGTGCTAAGTGGATCAGTGATTACTACGTTTCCAACGGACAGAATACTATCTACTACATGCGATTTAACGTATCACCGAGATCTACGAACAAGCTCGGTAAGCACCAGTATATGACTGCAACCCAGTCAGCTGCAGCAGAAGCTAAGCGCATGTTCGATGCTTATACAAAGTCAGGTCTTGTTAACGCAGCACTTACCTTTGTAATCCCTGTATACTCGGATCTTCCGGGTGCAGTAAGCCAGGTTCCTACATCATCTACAGTCGGTGCCGAGTTCGCTAACCGCGCATATAACATCCTTCTCGGAAGAGCACCTTCGGCTACTGAGTTGTCCAACCTTTCAACTCACGTATCAGGCGGCGGAGATACTGTAGGACCTCTCGCAGGCATCATTTCCTCTGAGGAATTCGCAGGCAAGGGTTACGACGCTACAAAGCAGATCCAGCTCATCTATAAGCTCCTCACAGACCGTGAAGCTGATGAAGCAGGTCTCAAGTACTTCCAGGATAAGATGGCTGCAGGTTACAGCATCCTCTATGTATATCAGACGATCGCCAACAGCGAAGAAGCACAGGCATTCATCAACCTCTACGGATTCCTTCCGGGTACATACGCAGATACGGATCTCGTAGACAGGAACATGAAGCTCAAGCCGTTCGTTACTAAGCTCTACAGCGGATTTATGGGCCGTGAGTACGATGTCGGCGGTTTGAGAAACTGGATGTACGCTCTTGCAAGCAAGTCAATGTCCGGTCAGGAAGTTGCAGCTTGCTTCTATAACAGTAAAGAGTTCCAGGGCATGGGTCTTGCAAACGAAGAGTTTGTTAAGCGCCTTTACACAGTCTGCCTCGGTCGTGATGCAGATGCAGACGGTCTCAAGTACTGGCTCAACGAGATGGAGGGCAAGCACTTCTCGAGAACAACGATCCTCGCAGGCTTCCTCAACTCTCAGGAGTTCAACGATCTGTGCGCTAAGTACGGTATCAACACTTCCGTTTACGAGAGCCCTACGAAGTACGAGCTCGTCTTCAACAAGGAGAAGGCAGAAGCATTCGTTACACGTCTCTACAAGCTCGCTCTTAACAGAGATCCTGAGACAGAAGGTCTCAACTACTGGGTTGATCAGCTCAAGCAGGGCGCTAACGGTCACGATGTAGCACAAGGCTTCATCACGAGCGAAGAGCTCCAGAACAGAAAGCTCTCAAGACCTGATTACGTCGACCTCATGTACAGGGTATTCCTTGACAGAGAATCCGAGGAATCCGGTAAGGCATACTGGGTAGGCGAGATGGATAAGGGTATGAGAAGCAGAGAGGTATTCGAAGGCTTCGTATACTCGAAGGAATTCGAGAACCTCTGCCTCGACTCAGGTATCCTTCCTAACGCAAACTTCAATAAGTAATACTGCTGAAGTTTTATAAGAATTCAAGACGTCCCGTTCGCAGCAATGCGAGCGGGGCGTTTTTTCGTACGCTGATTTTGGTTTTTCCCACCTTATGCCGTATTGCTGAAAGAGGAATTTGGTGATCACGGCGTAAGGTGGGAAAAATGAGGGGAGGGAATAATTGTCAAGAAAAGTAAACATATTGTTAACTATACGAAATATGAATGTAGTAAATATTTTTAACATATCTCAAAAGTTATATAATTCTGTTTATATACTTATTCACTCCAATGTCGTGATAGGAGGTTCACAGTATGAGAAGGAAACAGTTGAGATGGATCGCCACCTTGATATCCGCGTGCATGGTATTTTCGTGCATACCGTGGAAGGTGGAGACGGTTATGGCTGCGCCCGGAGATAATGATCCGGGTGATACCGCTGAGGTCAGATACATCTATGCGGAAGTCCATAAGAATAATGAAGGTGAGATCGAATACTTCGATTACAACAGTGGAATGCTGGTAGACCCTAATGAGGCGGAACCGGATATCCCTGATGATTACGAAGCGTTCGGTCTTTTTGTTTATGACGGAGCCATGTCGCTTGATTCCGAATATCAGTTACCGGGTTCGGGGCTTACGATGGATGACGATAAGTTTGTCCTTCTGACTGATAATGCCACGATAACGACTGATGCCGGATTTGATCGTGCTTTTGCGGACAGGTTCTGTCTTGCCGGCAATTCGATGATGGAGTATTCAAATGTCATCGTTCGCGAAAACACCGGAAACGGATTTGACCGTGATGAATATGAAGCGACTGATGATCAGTTTATATATATCCTTGATTGGTTTGCCTTCAACCGCTGGAATCTCAATTATGATTATGAGATCACCGGTAACTATAGTGGTGGCCTTTCAGGT
>CADCPU010000036.1 GCA_902803365.1 Oscillospiraceae bacterium | reverse complement strand
GATACATTCATGGGCTTCCACTGCGGTAATACATGCTCCAAGAAGCTTGCTTTCTGTGAGATGAAGAACCAGATGATCATGGCAAGAGCTCTCCCTGTAGAGGTTACAAACGGTACTCTCGAGGGCGACATCGCTCCGGGCGACATCACATTCTACAGACTCCAGTCCACATCCGACGGACAGATCAGAGCTTACGTTGCAGAGGGTGAGGTTCTCCCTGTTGCTACAAGATCCTTTGGTGCGATCGGTGTATTCGCTATTAAGGAAATGGGCAGATTCTATCGTCACGTCTTGATCGAGAAGAATTATCCTCACCACGGTGCAGTTGCTTTCGGCCACTACGGCAAGGCTCTCTACGAAGTATTCAAGTACCTCGGCGTAGCAGATCTCGGTTACAACCAGCCTGCTTGCGACAAGTATCCTACAGAGAATCCTTTCTGCTGATAACTGTTAGTTGATTACGGGTGCCTCTCTTTGGAAGAAGGGGGGCACCTTTTATGATAAAATACGTAGGTAAATAAATAATAGGAGGATTTCCATGAACAATAATGAATTGAAACTCACGGCTGCAAAGATCCGTAAGGGTATCGTTACAGCTGTTCACAGTGCAAAGTCCGGTCATCCGGGCGGATCTTTGTCTGCTGCTGATATGTTTACATTCCTTTACTTCGAGCAGATGAACATCGACCCTAAGAATCCTAAGATGGAGAACAGAGACCGCTTCGTTCTTTCCAAGGGACACACAGCTCCCGGTCTTTATTCCACACTTGCTCACAGAGGTTATTTCCCTGTTGAGGAACTCACGACTCTTCGTAAGTTCGGTTCAAGACTTCAGGGTCACCCTTGCATGAATGAGACACCTGGTGTTGACATGAGCTCCGGTTCTTTGGGTCAGGGCGTTTCCGTTGCTGTAGGTATGGCACTTTCCGCTAAGCTCGACAACAAGGATTTCAGAGTTTACACACTTTGCGGTGACGGTGAGATCCAGGAAGGTCAGATCTGGGAGGCTGCAATGTTTGCAGGTGCAAGAAAGCTCAACAACCTCACAGTTATCGTTGACAACAACGGACTTCAGATCGACGGTCGCGTAGAGGACGTTTGTTCCGTATATCCTATCGCTGACAAGTTCAAGGCTTTCAACTTCAACGTAGTTGAGATCGACGGTCATGATTTCGATCAGATCAGAGATGCATTCAAGCAGGCTGAGGCTGAGACGACAAAGCCTACTGCTATCATCATGAAGACGACCAAGGGTAAGGGCGTTTCCTACATGGAAGATCAGGCAGGCTGGCACGGCAAGGCTCCTAACGACGAGGAGTTTGAGCAGGCTATCAAAGAGCTTGACAATACTATCGCAGGTTTGGAGGGCTAAGCTATGGATATCAAATTAGGTGACAAGAAGATAGCTACAAGAGAGAGCTATGGTAACGCTTTGGCAGAACTCGGCAGCCAGTATAAGGACCTCATCGTTCTCGATGCTGACCTTGCAGGCGCTACAAAGACATCCGTATTCAAGAAGGCATTCCCTGACAGACATATCGACTGCGGTATCGCAGAAGCTAACATGACAGGCATCGCCGCAGGTCTTGCTACAACAGGTAAGATCCCATTCATTTCTTCTTTCGCAATGTTTGCTGCAGGAAGAAACTTCGAGCAGGTCAGAAACTCCATCGGTTATCCTCACCTCAACGTTAAGATCGGCGCTACACACGCAGGTATCACAGTAGGTGAAGACGGTGCTTCACACCAGTGCCTCGAGGATCTCTCCCTCATGAGAACTATCCCTGGCATGACAGTTATCGTTCCTTCCGATGATATCGAGGCTAAGGCTGCTGTTAAGGCTGCTCTCGATTATGTCGGACCTGTTTATCTGAGATTCGGCCGTGCTGCAGTTCCTGTATTCAACGATTACGAAGGATACAAGTTCGAGATCGGCAAGGCACAGGTACTTAAGGAAGGTACAGACGTATCCCTTATCGCTAACGGCGTTCTCGTTGCTGAGACACTCATTGCAGCTGAAAAGCTCGCTGCTGACGGTATCTCCTGTGAAGTTATCAACATGCACACGATCAAGCCTATCGATAAGGAAGCTATCCTTAAGACAGCTAAGAAGACAGGCAAGGTCATCACACTCGAGGAACACTCCATCATCGGTGGTCTCGGCAGTGCTGTAGCAGAAGTCCTCTCCGAGGAGCTCCCTACAAAGATGAAGCGTATCGGTGTAAACGATTGCTTCGGTCAGTCTGCTGACGCTAAGACAATGATGAAGGAATACAAGCTCGACGCTGAGGGCATCTATTCCACTATCAAGGAGTGGCTCAAGTAATAGCCGTTTCTTAATAATGTACCTAAACAAGGGCGAGAGACTTTCTTAAGTCTCCCGCTCTTTTGTTATGCTCGAAAAGCCTTTTCGAGCCCTCGTGTTGATGAATTGCTACAAATTGACGGCGAAAAAACAAAAATCTTTGGAGTGAAAAGGAATCCAAACATAGGTAATATTATAAATTGAAAAATGGTGTGGTTATTTGTACGAAGAAATAATAACGATAACGGAGGTTATTATGAAGAAAATCATTGCAGGTGCTCTTTGCGTTGTAATGGCAACAGCCATGTTTGCAGGCTGTAACAAGACAGATACCGCTTCGTCCAAGTCGAGCGGCGAGAAGGTAATCAATCTCTACACATTTACAAAAGAGGTTGTCCAGATGAGTGAGAAGTTTAAGGAACTTCATCCGGATTTCGAGTATACCTTCAACTGCGTGAGCGTAGATTCATCCAACGGTCTTTATACTACGGCTCTTGATCAGGCTCTCCAGGTAGGCGGTGAGGATGCTCCTGACATCTATTGTGCAGAGGCTTCATTCGTACTTAAGTACACACAGGGTGCTGCTTCACAGTATGCATGCGGATATGAAGATATCGGCCTTGATGTCGCAAAGAAGACAAAGGACGCAGGAATCGCTCAGTATGTTATCGATATCGGTACAAGACCTTCGGACGGTAAGGTCGTAGGTCTCGGTTATCAGTCTACGGGCGGTGCAATGATCTATAGAACTGATATCGCAAAAGAAGTCTTCGGTACAGATGATCCTAAGGAGATCAGCTCGATCGTTGGCGGCGGTACAGGCAAGTGGGACAAGTTCTGGGAAGCAGCTGAGACACTCAAGGAACATGGCTATGCTATCGTATCAGGTGACGGTGATATCTGGCACTCTGTTGAGAACAGCGCATCTTACGGCTGGCTCAAAGACGGTAAGCTTTCCATCTGCCCTGAGCGTGAAGCTTTCATCGACATGTCCATGAGACTTAAGGAAAATGATTACTATAACGGAACATCCGATATGGGTGAAGAGTGGAACGCTGACGTTTCCGGTACAGGTGAGAAGGGCGTATTCGCATTCTTCGGACCTGCATGGCTCATCAACTACACAATGGGTTCCCACGCTAAGGACAACGGCGGTGATACATTCGGTGATTGGCATGTAACAACAGCTCCTGTAGGTTTCTTCTGGGGCGGCACATGGGTAATCCCTTCAAAGTATGCAGCTGAGGCTTCCGACGAGAAGAAGGCTGCGATCGCTCAGTTCATCGAGTGGATCACACTTGACTACACAGAGACAGGTCTCCAGTACCTCTGGGCTAACGGAAAGATGAACGAGAACGGTACAAAGGACTGCGTGGCTTCTTCTGTAGTAATGTCCAAGTCCGACGGAACGATGGACTTCTTGGGCGGTCAGAACATGTTCGACTACTTCGTACCTGCAAATGCTAACGCTTCAGGTGCTACACTTACCGAGTATGATTCCGAGATCAACCAGATCTGGCGTGAGCAGGTAGGTCTTTATACCGACGGTGAGAAGTCGAAAGAAGACGCGATCAAGGACTTCAAGGAACTCGTCAAGGCTAAGACGAATATCGATTCCTGATCGGCATAACACGATAAACAAACTAGGACTGTGATCTTACGTCACAGTCCTTTTATTTTTGTCAAAATCCTGTAGTTTGGTTGACCTGTAGCAATTATTGGTAAAAAATAGATACCAAGTGGTTATGGAAACGGAGATATAAGATGATAACGGTATTGCTTACGGACGGTGAGTTCACGGGAATGATCCGTGCGCTCAGGGAAATAGACGGCATTCGTATAATAGGGTTCGGCTCTTCGTCGGATGTTGCGCATCAGGTCATGCTCGACGGGTATTACGTCGCTCCGGCCTGGAACAGTTCGGAGTATATCTCCTTTTTGATCGATATCATTTCCAAAGAACATGTAGACTATGTTTTTCCGGTCGTTACGGCGAGCCTGGAACTTATGGCAGGAGCCGCTGACGAGATACGCGAGAAGACAGGCGCGGTCGTGATCACTTCTTCACCTGAGGCGATCGCCGGTGCCAATGATAAGGGACGCCTTTTTAAGCTCTTGAGCGGGAATGCTTTAACTTCAGAATTTGTAACTGAATTTGCCGTTGTTGAGACAGTCGGTGAGGCTTGGGATAACCTGCGCTTTCAGGTCATGAAGCCTTGCATTGGCGAAAACAGGGAAGGCTTTATTAAGATCGTTACTGATGAAGAATGGCAGTCTGCGCTTCTTGCCGGAGAGACATCCGGTATTACCTGTCCGTCAGTTCTTCGCATGATCGACGGTTCCAAGAGATTTGATGTTCCGAGACTTATGATGCCTTATCTTCCCGGACAGGAATGGGACTGCGACATCCTGGTCAGAAACGGCAGGATAATATCCGTGACGATCAGAAAGAACAGCGCCATGTTCGGAGGTCTGTCGTCTTGTACGGAGACGGCTTTTGATCAGCGCGTTTTCGATGCCTGCCAACGGATCGTCGACGTGACGGGACTTGAATATCTTAACTGCATAAGCTTTAAGGAAGACGTGAACGGAGATCTTAAGCTCCTTGAGATCAATCCGAGAGCGATGGGCAGCATCCATGTGTCTTCGCTCGGCGGGAACAATCTGGTCAAGAGACTGTTTGAAGTCCTGCGCGGTAATGATACGGAAGATCTGCGCATCACGCCTTCGGGTATCCGTACGTCTTTGTACTACGATATCCTTACTCTTCCGACGAAGGGAGGATCTGAAAAATGACTCCTTTTTGGCGACCTTTGTCTTCAACAGATATCGATATCTACACCAAGTATTACTCGATGATCGAGACTGATATAACAGATCTTACTTTTCACTGCAGATATGCATGGAACAATCTCTTCAAGGTTGAATGGGCTGTTATAGAAGACTGCTTTGTCCAGATCTCGGACGGAGGCGGGCATACGGCACCGTTTATGCTGATGCCGCTTGGCAGACTTAATGCGGATAAGATCAGAGAGATAATCAGTACCGTTAAGCAGGCATTTGATTCCAGGGGATGGAAGTTCAGGATCTACGGTATCGAGGAAAATCTGAAGCATCTTTTTGAACAGGTCGATATTCCCAAGAGGCTCGACTTCGATGCGGACTTTTCCGATTATCTCTATGATGCAGAAGCGCTAAGGACTCTTCCGGGCAAGAAGTATTCCAAGAAGAGAAATCACTGGAGCCGCTTCCTGAGATTCTATCCTGACTATGAATATGTCACGCTGTCACCTGATGTGTTTGACGAGTGTCTTGAGTTAGTGCGCTTCTGGGCAAATGAGAAGGGGATCGATATCGCGGACCCCGATGATTCCGATTACTATATGATCGAGCGTATCTTTAAACGTTGGAATGATCTTGAAGCACGCGGCGGTGCAATAAGGATCGACGGTAATCTCGTCGCTTTTTCAGTCGGAAGCAAAGGACGCAGCGATACGGGATTCATCCATTTTGAGAAAGCCGACACCAACTATGACGGACTTTATGTCGCGATAAATAAGCTTGTATTGGAGAACGAGTTCCCTGAGATCCGTTATGTTAACCGAGAAGAGGACCTGGGTATCCCGGGACTTCGTAAGGCTAAGGAATCGTATTTTCCTGTTCGAAAAGTAAATAAATGGCGTCTTGAACTTCTCTAGAGAAAATAACCCGGTCAAGTTGCGATTTCTGATAGAAACAAACAAATGTTTGTGTTATTATGATGTCAAAACTATATGATCGGGGGAG
Source organism: Oscillospiraceae bacterium (assembly GCA_902803365.1). The sequence continues at coordinate 13,479 of CADCPU010000036.1, read as the reverse complement.
TGTTATGGACAGGGTATATCTGGCAATAGATCTTAAGTCATTCTATGCCAGTGTCGAGTGTGTCCAAAGAGGTCTGGATCCGCTCAACACGAATCTGGTCGTTGCAGATCCCACGAGGACCGAGAAGACGATCTGTCTTGCCGTATCTCCCTCGCTCAAGAGTTACGGGATCGGAGGCCGTGCCAGACTGTTCGAGGTCATCCAGCGCGTAGAGCAGATCAATAAGGAGCGCGGGTGGAAAGCACCACGCAGGACTCTTACGGGCAAGAGCCATATTTTCTCAGAACTTCAGTCAGATCCTTCGCTTGCGCTGGACTATATCGTTGCGCCTCCGCAGATGGCACTATATATGAAGGTCAGTGCGCAGATCTACGGTGTCTACCTTAAGTATGTCGCACCTGAGGATATCTTTGCTTATTCGATCGATGAGGTGTTCATTGATGCGACAGGATACCTTAAGACACTCGGGATAAGTGCGCATGATTTTGCCAGAAGGCTTATAAGTGATGTTCTTGCTACAACGGGCATTACCGCGACTGCCGGTATCGGAAGCAATATGTATCTTTGCAAGGTCGCGATGGATATAGTTGCCAAACATATACCTGCGGATAAGGACGGCGTCAGGATCGCAGAACTGGATGAGCAGAAGTATAAGGAGACTTTGTGGGATCATACACCGATCACTGACTTTTGGAGAGTCGGCCGCGGTATCGCAGTAAAGCTCGAGAAGTTCGGTATCTATACGATGGGTGATATAGCGAGGTTCTCTCTTGATCATCAGACAAATGAGTTTTTGTATAAGCTGTTCGGAAAGAATGCCGAACTTCTCATAGATCATGCATGGGGCATAGAACCGACAACGATATCTGATGTTAAGAACTATCGTCCTTCCAATAACAGCCTGTCCTCAGGTCAGGTGCTGCAGGAGCCGAAGGATTATATGACCACAAGGCTCATCGTCTGGGAGATGGCTGACTCGTTGTCGCTTGATCTTGTGGATAAGGGACTTCAGACCGATCAGCTTGTCCTGACGATCGGATATGATCGTGACAGCCTCAGGGTCGCCGATTATGTCGGAGAGGTCCATATCGATCACTATGGAAGGGCTGTCCCGAAGCATGCACACGGCACGATCAACTTAAGCGGACACACATCATCGACGGCTGAGATAACCGATGCTGCCATGAAGCTCTTTGACAGTATCATGGATAAGCAGCTTCTGAGCAGGCGCCTTTGTATCTGCGCATGTAACGTCATACGTGAGGATGACACTTCGTCTCGAAGGACTCCTGAACAGCTCGATCTTTTTGATCTTCTTGAACCCGAGGAGGTCAAGGCTGAGAAGGCGCTCAAGGCTCAGAAGGAACACGCTCTTCAGGAAGCTATGCTCGAGATCAAGCGCAAGTACGGCAAGAATGCAGTCCTTAAGGTCAAAAATCTCGATAAGGGCGGTACTGCTATCGAGCGCAATAAACAGATAGGCGGGCACAAGGCATGAGAGATTACCAAGACATCATTAATATGAGAAGACCGTATTATCCCGAGCATCCGCCGATGTCTGCTCACGACCGTGCGGCGCAGTTTTCGCCTTTTGCGGCTCTTGTCGGATATGATGAAGCCGTTGCCGAGACGGCAAGGCTCACGGATCGAAGACGCGAGATGTCGGAAGAAGAGATAACAGATCTTAACGTTAAACTTAATGATCTTAAGGAGCGACTCTCTTCGCGCCCGCTCGTTACCGTTCACTACTTTTTGGAAGACGGAAGGAAAGAGGGAGGAAGCTACCGTACTCATACGGGGAAGGTCAGGACCATAGACGAATACAATAACCTCATCGTATTTGAAGGCGATGCCAAGATCCCTGTAGCGGATACGTATAAGATCGTTTTCGAAGACTAAGAAGGCAAAGGAAAAGGCCGATCAGTGACCGGCCTTTGGAATATCAACTTGTCTTTCTCTTGAGCTTGTTCCTGTAAGCGGAAGGCGAACAGTTCGCGATCTTCTGGAAGCTCCTGCAGAATGTTGTCAGGTTATTGAATCCTGTCTGGAAAGCGATATCCGTTATTGATCTGCCGTCTTCAGCCAGAAGCTGCTTTGCTGCCTGGATCCTTCTTCTGGACAGATAGTCGTAGAAGGTTGAATCCGTATATTCCTTGAACAGTCTCGAGAAGTGGAACTTCGAGAAACCAACGAACGATGCCGCGTAGTCGAGCGTGATATCGTCCATGTAATGTGCATTGATGTAGTTCAAGAGACTTTTGAACTTGATATAAGTCTCGCGCTGCTTTACATCCGCGATGCAGACCTGCTCGTTAGGTGAAGCTGATCTTGCAAAAGTTCCGAGCACCGCAAGAAGGTGAGAGTAGATCGACATCTCCAGAACGATATCGTTATAGAGGAAGTACAGATCATTTATCTTCATGAAGTGATCGAAAATCTGAGTGTATGACTCGGGATATGTCGAAGGATTGACGAGCCTCGGCTCTGACATGAAATCCTTGAGATCCTTGTAGTCAAAGAACTTGGTTATAAAGTTGATATCGAAAAGGTAGATAAATCGCGAACCTTCCGCGTCGCATTCGATCTCGTGGAGAATTCCCGGCGGTATGAACAGGATGTCTCCGGTGTTAAGGTCGAACTTCTTGCCGTTGGCGATGTACTTATAGCCGTTTTCCATAGGGATAACGATCTCCAACGCATCGTGTTTGTGAATAGGATACCCCTCTACCTGATTGTTGTACCAGATCCTCATATTGGTCTGCGGTACAAAGTCGACGTCTTCATCGTTTCCGATAACAGTGCGCGTCAAGAACTGCCTGATCGGCTGCATGTAATTTGCAGGCGTCTCATTCTTCTGTGTTTTCATAAGTTTTATGCCCCTCCATTTGCCCCACTTGGAGTATTCTGATTATATAACGTATCTTGCGGCAGTTCAACAAATTCCGCAATAAATGTAAAAGAAAAATAGATATTTGTAATGAAATCAACATAGCGAAGATTGTATTATATAAATACTATCTTTTTTAGAGGAGTGCCGCAGTATGCTTAGAGAAGATGCACGTCGTAAAGCAGAAGAATTGGTTTCCCGTATGACTATTGAGGAGGCGGCATCGCAGTTGCGCTATGATGCACCTGCGATCGAGAGATTGGGCATTCCCGAATACAACTGGTGGAATGAGTGCCTCCATGGTGTCGCAAGAGCCGGAACGGCTACCGTATTCCCGCAGGCTATCGGTCTTGGAGCTACCTTCGATCCCGAACTCATGAGTGAGATCGGTGAGGTCATATCGACCGAGGCGAGAGCAAAGTATAACGAATCATCCAAGCACGGTGACAGGGATATCTATAAGGGCCTTACTTTCTGGACTCCTAACGTCAACCTCTTCAGAGACCCGAGGTGGGGAAGAGGTCAGGAGACATACGGTGAGGATCCCGTTCTCATATCCGAACTCGCAGTTCCTTTCATTAAGGCTTTGCAGGGCGAGCCGGACAAGGACCACTATATGAAGATCGCGGCATGTGCCAAGCATTTTGCCGTTCATTCGGGTCCTGAAGATCAGAGACACTTTTTCGATGCCAAGGCATCCAAGAAAGATATGTGGGAGACATACCTCCCTCAGTTTGAAGCCTGCGTCAAAGAGGCTAAGGTCGAGTCGGTAATGGGTGCCTATAACAGGACCAACGGCGAGGCCTGCAACGCTCATTCATACCTGATGCAGGAAGTCCTTCGCGGAATGTGGGGATTTGAAGGTCACTACGTATCCGACTGCTGGGCTATAAGAGATTTCCATGAACAGCACAAGATCACTTCTTCTCCTGAAGAGAGCGTTAAGCTCGCGCTCGAGAAGGGTTGTGACCTCAACTGCGGCTGTACATACCAGAAGATCCTCAATGCTCTTGATATGGGCCTTATAGATGAGAGCCTCATCAGAAGAGCAGCTGTTAATCTTTTCACGACAAGATATATGCTCGGAATGTTCGACAAGACCGAGTATGACGATATCCCATACAGCGTAGTCGAGTGCAGGGAGCACCTCAAGGTTGCAAAGAGAGCAACTGACGAGAGTATCGTCCTTCTTAAGAACGACGGTATCCTTCCGCTTGACAGGAGCAAGGTCAAGACGATCGGTGTCATCGGTCCTAATGCCGACAGCGTAGCTGCCCTGATCGGTAACTACTACGGAACCGCTTCGCGCAACACGACGATACTTCGCGGTATCCAGGATGCGGCAGGCGATGATATCAGAGTCCTCTATTCCGAAGGCTGCGATATCGTAAAGACGAAGCCTGACTTCCTCTCAAGAGAGTTTAACCGTCTGGCTGAGGCTGCTTCGGTAGCCGAGAACTCCGACGTAGTCGTTCTCTGTATCGGTCTTAACGAGACACTCGAAGGTGAAGAGGGCGATGAGGGTAACCAGTACGCATCAGGCGACAAGAGAGACCTCGAGTTCCCTGAGTCTCAGAGAGTCCTTATCCGTGAGATCATCAGGACGGGTACTCCGTTTATCGTATGCGTAATGGCGGGAAGTGCGATGAGCATGCTCGACTTCTGTGACGAGGCTTCCGCTATCCTTCAGTGCTGGTATCCGGGTGCTCAGGGCGGTGACTCCGTAGCGGATATCCTTTTGGGCAAGATCAGTCCTTCAGGTAAGCTGCCTGTTACTTTCTACAAGGATCTGATAGATTTTCCTGAGTTTACTGATTACTCTATGAAGGGTAAGACATACAGATTCAATTCCAAGAAACCGATCTACCCGTTCGGTTACGGACTTACATATGGTGAGACACAGGTTGATGATGCTCACGTCATGAGCGTAGGAGATCTTGATTCGTTCAAGAAGAACGGTGTCGAACTGGAGGTATGTGTATCTAACCTCAAGGATGTGGCTGTAGAAGATGTGCTTCAGGTATATCTCAAGGTCGAAAGTCCATATGAGGTCTTGAACCCTAAGCTGGTCGCATTTAAGCGCGTCAAGTTCGACGGTAAGGAAAGTAAGACCGTCAGGATCGATATCCCTCAGAAGGCATTTGCCGTAGTTGATGAGGAAGGACGCCTTAATTATGATGGTCAAAGCTGCGAGATCTACGTCGGCTTTAACGGACCGGATCCGAGGAGCTTCGCGCTCACCGGCAAAAAAAGTATTTCAATCATTGTTTGATACGGAGGTATAGCTAAAATGATCAAGACAGATCTTACGCCAAGCGGGATCACACTGTTTACGCTTGTTAATGACAACGGAATGGAGGTAGATCTCATTGAGCTCGGTGCGACTATCGTCAGCATCAGGATCCCTACAAAAGACGGCAAGAAGATCGATGTCGTTTTGGGATATGATGACCTTACGAAGTATCGTGAGAATCCGTGCTTTTTCGGAAGCTGCGTAGGACCGATCGCTAACAGAACAGCAGGTGCCCAGTTCACTATCGACGGCACTGTCTGCAAGCTCCCTGTCAACGAGAACAAGAATAATCTCCACACGGATTTTGATAACGGCTTCCACAAGAGGATGTTCAATCCTGTTATCGACTTCGTTAAGAACCGCGTATGCTTCACGCTCAAGCTCGAAGACGGTGAGTACGGTCTTCCGGGTAACCGTGAGTTCACCGTGGCATACAGCCTTACGGAAGATAACACTCTCTTCCTCGATTACAACATGACGACGGACAAGAAGACTGCCATCAACCCGACTAATCACACATACTTTAACCTCGGCGGACATGACAGCGGACTTATCCTCGATGAGGAGATCAAGATCATGGCCAGCTGCTATACACCTGTATCCAACGATCTTATCCCCCGTGAGCTCATGCCTGTAACAGGTACTCCGTTTGATTTCACGACATCCAAGAGGATCGGCAAGGATATCAATGCCGATGATAATCAGCTCCATATCGCAGGCGGTTACGATCACAACTTCGCTATCCAGTACAGCAAGGAAGCTGTTGCTTGTGTAACTGACAATACGACAGGTATCAAGATGGAAGTCTTTACTGATCTTCCGGGTATGCAGTTCTATACAGGCAACAACATCGGAACGATGGTAGGTAAGGGTGACGTCATCTACAAGAAGAATTCGGGTCTCTGCCTTGAGACACAGTACTATCCGAACTCCCTCAATGACGAGAGATTTGATACTCCGGTCATCAATGCAGGCGAGGAATTCGTGAGCAGGACAGGTTACCATTTCATATTCTGATTTTTTTAAGACCTTGAGGTCAGAAAAGCGCAAAAATATTAGTGCTTTTGGCTATTGCGGCATTATTCTATAAGTACTATAATGTCACAATAATCAAAGGCAGGAGGTTATTTATGGCCAAAATTACTATTAATGATGACTTGTGCAAAGGCTGTGGACTTTGCGTAGGCGCCTGTCCTAAGAAAATTCTCGAGCTCGAAAAATCCAGATTGAACGCTAAGGGTTATCACCCTGTTCACAATGTGGATATGGATTCCTGTATCGGTTGCGCTTTCTGCGCAGTTCAGTGTCCTGATTCGGCAATTACAGTAGAAAGATAATGAGGTTTTCTTAAAATGGCACAGAAAAGAGTCTTAATGAAGGGTAATGAGGTTATAGCTGAGGCCGCTATTCGTGCCGGCTGCAGAAATTACTTCGGTTATCCGATTACACCACAGACAGAAGTCATGCACTACATGGCTAAGAAAATGGTTCAGATCGGCGGCAACTTCGTACAGGCAGAGAGTGAAGTCTCAGCCATCAACATGGTTTACGGTGCCGCAGCAGCAGGCGCAAGAGTTATGACGTCTTCGTCTTCTCCGGGAATCTCCCTTAAGCAGGAGGGTATTTCCTACATCGCCGGTGCAGAACTTCCTGCAGTTGTAGTTAACATCGTTAGAGCAGGCCCGGGTCTCGGCGGTATCCAGCCGGCACAGGGTGACTACTTCCAGGCTACAAAGGGCGGCGGACACGGCGACTACAGAAATCTCGTAATCGCACCTGCTTCCGTTCAGGAGCTCTATGAGCTCACAGTTGAGGCATTCAACCTCGCTGATAAGTACAGAATGTGCGTTATGATCCTCGGTGACGGTACTTTGGGTCAGATGATGGAGCCTGTCGCTTTCCGCGATGAGGAGCCTGTTGTCAAGTTCGATAAGCCATGGGCTTGTACTGGCCGCGGCGATCGTAAGGAGCACAACACGATCACATCCATCTATATCGATCCGGATGTTCTTGAGGCTAAGAACATTGAGCTTCAGGAGAAGTACAAGGTTGTCGAAGAGAACGAAGTTCGTTACGAAGCATATGGTCTTGAAGATGCAGAGATCGTTATCACTGCTTTCTCCACATGTTCACGTATCAGCAAGAACGTTATCAGACAGGCAGCAGAGATGGGCATCAAGGTTGGTATGATCAGACCTATCACACTTTGGCCTTTCCCTTCAAAGATCATCAACGAGACTGCAGCTTTGTCCAACGTTAAGGCTTTCCTTGATGTTGAGCTCAACGCAGGTCAGATGATCGAGGATGTACGTCTTGCGGTCAATGGTCAGAAGCCTGTTTACTTCCACGGAAGAATGGGTGGTAATCTGCCTACGCAGAAAGAGATCCTCGATAAGATCGTCGAGATTCACAAGGGAGGTAAGGTTTAATGGCTATCGTATTTCAACCTACAGAAGGTTTAACAAAGAAGCCTTTTCATTATTGCCCGGGTTGTAACCACGGAATCATCCACAGGATCATTGCTGAGACAATGGTCGAGATGGGTATCTTGAATGATGCTATCGGTGTTGCTTCCGTCGGATGTACATATAACAGCTACGAGTATTTCGCATGCGACATGGTTCAGGCTGCACACGGTCGTGCACCTGCAGTTGCTACGGGTATCAAGCGTACACATAAGGACAAGGTCGTTTTCACATATCAGGGTGACGGTGACCTCGCTTCCATCGGTACGGCAGAGATCATTCACGCAGCAGCAAGAGGCGAGAAGATCTGCGCATTCTTCGTAAACAATGCAGTTTACGGAATGACATCCGGTCAGATGGCTCCTACAACACTTTTGGGTCAGGTAACAACAACATCACCATTCGGTCGTGATGCTTCCTACCAGGGTTATCCGATCAACGTATCCGAGCTCATCTCACAGCTTACGGGTGCCGTATATGTAGAGCGTGTATGCCTTACGGATTACAAGAACATCATGAATGCCAAGAAGGCTATCAAGAAGGCTTTTGAGGTACAGATGAGCGGCAAGGGATTCGCATTCGTAGAATTCCTCTCCACATGCCCTACAAACTGGGGTAAAGAGCCTTGTGAGGCTATGGAGTGGCTCAAGGAGAAGATGATCCCTCAGTATCCTTTGGGATGCTTCAAGGATACGACTAACGAGGAGGTGAAAGCATGATCGATTTTTCCGTAATTCTCGCAGGTTTCGGCGGTCAGGGTATCCTCTCCGCAGGTAAGATGGCTGCTGAGGCAGCTCTCTACGAGGGCAAGGAAGTTTCATGGTTCCCTTCATACGGACCTGAGATGCGTGGCGGTACAGCAAACTGTTCCGTCGTTATCTCCGATCAGCCTATCGGTTCACCTGTCATCAATGATGCAGATGTTGTTATCTGTTTGAACCAGCCTTCCATGGAGAAGTTCGAGGCTTCTTTGAAGCCGGGCGGATACTTGATCATTGACTCTTCATTGATCCACATCCAGCCTACAAGAACAGATATCAAGTTCATCGCAATGCCTGCTTCAGATATCGCTTCTGAGCTCGGCAACATGCAGTTTGCTACGATCTCTATGCTCGGATGCCTTTCTGCTTGCACGAACTGCTTCTCCCGTGATTCTTTTGAGTCTTCTCTTAAGGAAGTTCTTCCTGAGAGACACCACAACAAGATCCCGGGTAACCTTTCAGCATTTGATAAGGGTGCTTCTTACGCTAAGTAAGATAAACGATCAAAAAGATCTTTCTGATACGGTCGCTTTCGAAAAGAAGGCGGCCGTATTTTTTGTGTCATCTGACGTGCTATAATCAAAAATATAGTCTTTCTCAAACGGAGGCACGGTCATATGAACAGGAAATCATCCATCAGCAGGTTAGCTACGGTATTGCTCTCGCTTTTGATCGTTTTCGCGATAACGACAAGGGATTTAAGTGCGGCGGTAAAGACGTTCGATATCACGGTTACGTATCACCAGACACAGGCCAGGTCGATACTGGATATGATGAACGAATGGCGTGCAGGCGGTGTGTGGTGCTGGAATGAAGGTAATACCGAGAAGGTAGACTACGGCAAGCTCTATCCGATGGCATATGACTATGATCTGGAACAGATCGCCATGCAGAGAGCATATGAGCTCATTGCTTCATGGGCTCACACCAGACCTGACGGTTCTGAGTGGTCTTCAGTCATGTATAACGGTACCAGATCCTATGGTGAAAATATCGCGATCGGTTATTCTTCACCTGAACATGCCTTCGATGGATGGAGGGAAGAAGAGGAGCCTTTCTCGGGACAGGGACACAGAAGGAGTATGGCAAGTACGTCCTTTACCAGCGTAGGTATCGCGTATGTTGAATATGAGGATATTACGTACTGGGTCCAGGAATTCGGTTTTAACAACAGCAATGCTTCCGAGACTGCAGCTCTTGACGGTGACAAGACTGTCAGTATAGCGGCAGATACGGGTACTCTGAAATTTAGTGCGGAGTTTGACGGTTCGTTTTTTTATTATAATGAGATCTGTCTCGCTGACGGTCCGGCGGATCTTCCCGAGGTAAGCGCTTACTACAGATTCGCCAATACATGGAATTACGGTACGGGTATCAAACTTGATGAAGGTGAGTATGAGATCAAGTGGGAAAGTTCTGATCCTTCGGTCCTCACTGTCGAAAACGGCAAGTTCATTCCTCATAAACCCGGCAGTGCAGATATTACCGCAGTCGTTTCATCAGGCGGTTTTTCCAAGAAGATATCGAGAAGTTACGATGTCACTACTCGCGATATCTCGTTGGGTACCGCAGATTTTGGCAACGTGACATATACCGGCAATGAGCTTAAGCCGGGCGGAAAGGTGATCGTTAACGGTAAGACGCTCAGAGAAGGGACCGATTACAAGGTAACTTATGAGGACAATATCAACCGCGGATACGGTAAGGCGACCGTAACGGGCATCGGTGCTTATTCCGGAACCGTCGAGGATTATTTTGAGATCCTCCCGAAAGATATATCAAAAGTCGTTATGCCGCAGATCCCCGATATGGTCTATACCGGTAACTATATCTATCCGAAGTTTGAACTTAAAGACGGCGGTAAGGTCCTTGTATACGGGTCTGATTACGGATTTGAAATTACGGATAATCTTGATATAAACACAGCTTCGATAAAGATCAAAGGAATAAATAATTATACGGGTATAGCGATTATCCCGTTTAATATCATTCCTCGCGAACTCAACAGCGATACGACAAACATCAGGTGTATCGCCAAGCAGTCTTACACGGGAAGTGCGATCGAGCCGAATGTTTCCGTTACATATGAAGGTGTTTCTCTTCGAAAAGACATCGACTATACGGTTACATATAAGGACAATGTCGAGATCGGAACTGCGACTTATGTTGTTCAGGGTATAGGTCACTTCAAAGGTACGATGAGCGGAACTTTCAATATCATCGGTGACAGCGAGGTCAAGGAAGATAAGGTAATGGCTTTTGTCGAGAGGATCTATATCTTCGTTCTTGACCGTGAACCGGAGAAAGAGGGCGCTGCTTTCTGGACAGATGAACTCTGGAACTTCAGAAGGAGCGGTGCGGAAGTAGCTCAGGGATTTATCTTCTCTGATGAGTTCGCAGCCCGCAATACCGACGATACGGAATTTGTAACGATCCTCTATCAGACGTTCTTCGGAAGATCTCCTGAGGATGAAGGATTAGTTTATTGGACATCACAGCTTGCAAGCGGTGCCATGGACAGAGTTACCGTTGCCAACGGTTTTATCTATTCTCAGGAGTGGGCTGATACCTGTGCGATGTACGGTATCAGATCCGGAGGTGACATTGTGTCTTCAAAGACGATCAAGCCGACGGACCTTACATATGCTTTTGTCGAGCGCATGTATACTACTGCCATGGGCAGAGAGTTTGACAGAGAGGGACGTGAATACTGGGCATCGCTTCTTGCAAACTTTGAATTGAGCGGTGAAGACGTAGGTGTCTCTTTCTTCCTGAGTGATGAAATGGTATCATATAACCTGTCTGACGAAGAGTTCCTTAACAGGCTCTATAAGACATTCATGGATCGTGAATCCGATTCCGAAGGTGCGGCATATTGGTTGTCCGTTATGGCATCAGGTTCTGCGCGTGCTGATGTTGTCTATGGCTTTACGAGAAGTCCTGAGTTTACGGAAAAATGCGTAAATGCCAGGATCTTGCCTTTCAAATAAGAAAAAGTCAAGTGAAATTGCACATATAAATTTCTATTTGTTAACTTTGTGTGAAAATTGCACAAAAACCCATCGTTGAACATCACTGTTTTTTGTAATTTTGGTGGAAAAGACCTCTTACTTATTATATAATCGTAGGGTATAAAACAGTGGAGGTCTTTTGATGGAACAAGCTTATTTGTTTAATCGAGGGGAAGATTATATGTCTTATAACCTGCTCGGTTCGAGGCCGATTACGACTGAGGACGGACTGACGGGTTACCTTTTCAGAGTTTGGGCCCCTAAGGCCAAATCCGTATGCGTTATCGGTGAGTTCAACGACTGGATGCAGGACGCAGATCCTATGTACAGGATCGGTGATACGGGAATTTGGGAATGCACGATAATCGGCGCACAGCAGTGGGACAGATATAAGTACTGCGTTGTCGGAGCCGACTCCAGGATCTACGATAAGGTCGATCCGTATGCGAGGCATTTTGAGACGAGACCTAATAACGCGTCTATCCTTTATGATTTCAATGACTACGTCTGGAATGACGGTGAATACTGCAAGAACAGGACTGATGCATTGGCCCCGAAGCCGATCAACATCTATGAAGTCCATCTCGGTTCTTGGAGACGTCATCCTGACGGCAATTTCTTTACTTACAGAGAACTGGCGCTCGACCTGTCGGATTATTGCAAGAAGATGCATTATACGCATGTCGAGCTTATGCCTGTTATGGAGCATCCTCTCGATGCATCCTGGGGCTATCAGGTAACAGGATACTACGGTGTTACGAGCAGATTCGGAACACCTGCCGATTTTAAGTTCCTTGTTGATGTCCTTCATCAGAACGGCATCGGCGTTATCCTCGACTGGGTACCTGCTCATTTCCCTAAGAACATGGAAGGTCTCGTCCGCTTTGACGGAACGCCTTGCTATGAATACGCTGATCCGAGGATCGGTGAGCACAGGGAGTGGGGTACATACGTTTTCGATTACTCCAAGAATGAGGTAGTATCATTCCTCATCTCCAATGCAGTTTATTGGATCGATGAATATCACGCTGACGGTCTCCGTATCGACGCTGTAAGTTCGATGCTCTACAGAGACTACGGCAGGACGCAGTACATTCCTAACAAGTACGGCGGCAACATCAATCTTGAAGTATTGGAGTTCTTCAAAAAGCTCAACGGCACGATGAGGAACAAGTATCCTCACGTTATGATGATCGCCGAAGAATCCACTGCATATCCGAAGATCTCACATCCGATCGAGGACGGCGGACTCGGATTTACTCACAAGTGGAACATGGGCTGGATGCACGACACGCTAGACTATTTCTCCACGGATTCCTACGCCAGGGGATGGCATCACGATCAGTTCTGCTTCTCCATGGATTATGCTTTCAGCGAGAATTTCGTATTGTCACTGTCACACGATGAGGTCGTTCACGGCAAGTATTCCATGATCGACAAGATGCCGGGTGATACATGGCGTAAGTTTGCGAACTTAAGAACACTCTTCCTTTATCAGATGAGCCATCCGGGCGCCAAGCTCAACTTCATGGGCGCAGAGTTCGGTCAGTTCATCGAGTGGCGTTTCTATGAGGAACTCGAGTGGTTCATGCTCGACTACGAGTCTCACAGACTTCTTCAGGAATTCTGCGCGAGACTTAACGAGATCTACATCAAGTATCCGCAGTTCTGGATCGACGATCATTCCTGGAGCGGATTCGGATGGATCGATATCAACGATATCAAGAACAACGTATTCATATACAAGCGTTCCTCACCGAAGCCGGACGAGAACGATATCTACGTTGCACTCAATATGGTTCCGCAGCCTCTGCAGGAATACAAGATCCCTGTATATGAACTCGGAACTTACAAGATAATCCTTAATACCGACGATATGGTATTCGGCGGCAGCGGATATCCTGTCGGAACAGATAAGGATGGTTGCTTCGAGGCGATCGACGAGCCGTATAACGGATTCCCTTATCACGTGAAGTTCAATCTCCCTCCGCTCGGAGGCGTCTACTTCATGAAGGTTGCCGATAAGAAGAAACCGAGGAAGACTGCTGCAAAGAAGACGACT
>CADCPU010000035.1 GCA_902803365.1 Oscillospiraceae bacterium | reverse complement strand
GTCTGTCATCTTCGTTATCAAAAGCACCCTCTATGAAGGTTCGGATGCTATCTGATGATCCGGCCATTTTTATGAGCTGCTCTTTGCCGATCTCTTCCTCAAGTTCAGAGAAGAACCAAGGGAATTCTTCCTTACCTGTTATCTCTTCTTTTTTGCACCAGGCGGACATCTCGGAGATCACATCTTCAACATCGGATCCGCCCTGTAGCAGGCGCATCGCCAAGTATTCGATACTCTCCAGGATCAATGCAGAGTCAGGTCTTGTGATGACAACGCTGTCGTCCGGCTCTTCCGGAGCATCAGCCTCTTCGGCTTCTGCGCGATAGAGTTCCTGCCAGAGATATTTGTATTTGGAAGCGATCAGATCCTGCCTTCCCATCTCTGCCAGGAAGTCCGAAAGATGCTGGATATCATGAGCATTCGTATCAACCTCAGAAGAGAGGAATCGCTCTTCGGCAGCCTTGATAAAAGGTGTCTTATCGCTGAACAGATCAACAAGATCTGCCGTCAGATATGCGCGTGAGCCTTCGCACTGAAGATCAAATGAATAATCAGCCGTGCAAGCCTTAAGGATCGCATCACGGTACTTCTCCGGGTCTTTCCTCGCCATCAGATAAGCGCGTCCGTGACCTGCCTTAAGATAATGCTCAAATCCGTAATCTTTCATATACCTCCCCAAAGTTCAGTTCTTTTTCTTCCTGTTGAGCGCGAAAAACACGAATCCCGTGATCACGAGTCCTGCAGCGATCCCCGCGAGGAGTGATATAAGGAACGTCAGCGTATGACCGTTATCGATATTGGTAAATCCGTAAGGATAGTATCTGTCCCATTCAGCTTCAGGGATAGAGCCTCCGACGGAATCGCGATAGTTAACGAATCTGAGGATGACTGCCGTCCAATATGCGATCGGCGGCACGAGCGCGAAAAACACATATCCGACCTTGTAGGAATTTCTCTTGTCACACAGGATGCCGTCCGCGATAAAAAGGAGCGGAAGCAGGCAGTGCTTAAAAGCGCCTCCGAGCGTCCAGAATCCGGCTGTCCAGATCTTATCCGGAAGTACGAATGACGATACGACGAAGGTCGCGAATATCATGACCTCAGCGGAGAATTTCAAAAGTCGGAAAAGCCCGTTATCCAGAATTGATTCATTGCCTGACCTGGACATCAACGTTCCTGCCAGGGTCACAAAAGTCATGGCGGCCGCAAACCACACAGACCAATTTGTAAAGTAGAGTGCTATCGGGCTGCTGCCCGTAAAAGACAAGATGAGTGCACCGAGTGCAACAAGCGTCAAAACGATACGGAAAGCAAGTCTTCCCGTTGTATTCTCATGTAAACTGTTCATTCCTTACTGCTTACCTTCAATAATATGATCAGCGATGAACTGATCGATATGGGCTTCTATAAGCTTTAATATCTCTTCAGTCTTATCAGGTTCCCTGTCGCTGTACTGCAACAGTATAGTAGTCGGAGCCGTAAACTGCAATGCCAGAAGTTCGGGATCACCCTGCTTCATTTTACCGATCTCCATCATTCTCTTGAATATGACAGCAACTCTGTTCTTGCTGTCATTCATCTGACGATTGTTTGCGATCTCGGTAAATCTCTCATCCCTGAACTGCTCGATGATAAAGAGCCTTCTGAGCTTTCTGATATTCATGTTTGTCATCGTGAACCTGAGCTCACCCAAAGTCATCTGCTTAAGGGCCTCTCCCGTCTCAACGATCAATTTTGCATTCTCATGCATTCTCATTCCGATCGCATACTCGGCATCAGCCTTCTCAACGATGGCATTCAAGATATCCTCTTTGCCCTTGAAATATTTATATATAGTCGGACCTTTGATCCCGACAGCTGCCGCGATCTCGTCAACACTCGTTCCCGCATAACCCTTTACTGAAAAAAGGTCAATTGCAGCAACGATCAATCTGTCTCTTGTATTTGCTCGTTCCATAATCCTGTTTCCCGATAGCCCTAATTTACGCCGATTAAATAACTCTGTCCCTAGTTAGTCAACCATTATAAAGAGGAGTTGTCAAATTATTCTATATCTGTGCTACAATTAATCATCGTCAAAGGAGGACATGAATATGAGCAAGACCAAAAGCGGAATGTTCAGTGTATGGAAGATCATCGGACTTGTGATCGCAATAGGCGCACTCGCATACAGACTCATCTGCAACGCCGTATATATTGATGATATAACCAAACAGTGGGGCGGTCTTATCTTCCTGTTTTTCGCTGTCTATGCCGTAAATCTCATGACGATACTGACGACTTTTACCAGGGGCAAGCTTACCCTGATACTTTCCATCACGATGATATCCGTATCAATGTGTATCGTATGCTTTGACGGATTGATGTTCGTAGGCTCGATCGTCTCACTCGCCGATCGAACAATGTCTGAGCAGGGCCTGTTCCCGCTTGCTTTTGTCATCAATACCATAGCCGCATTCTTTGACTTTATCGGCTTTTTCAGCATCAGGAAAAAGGATCGCAAAAAGCTTGCTCAGACAACTTCCTGAGGAACAACATCGAGTCCGAATCTGCGCTTACGGATAAAAGCACGGATATAAGCAATAAGCGCTACCAAAACATCCAGGCAATAGATAAAGCCGCACAGCGTGTATATCACCTGCTCACCGCTCGTTATAAAACCCTTCTTGCGCATTCCCGAATAGACCGCGATCGAGCATAGACCGGTAAGTGCAATACTTATCACATCTATTATCGCAAACGCTATAGTTATGGGGATCGTGATAAAACCAAAGATAGCGGCAAATGCTACATAGAAAATGGTGACATAGAACGGGATCTGAACGAATCTCATTATTACCTGTCTCTTGGCAAGTTGGTACACTTTTTTCTCCGTATACTTCTTCCCGTTCTTTACGCCCGCTATTACGCCAACAAGGGTGACGAGCAGCATTATTACCTCAAACACGAGTATCAGGAACAAAGACGGAAAAAAGTACATTCCGTAAAATGTATTCCACCATCTGAATCTGTCCATAAAGGTATTCATGATCATTGGAACGAATATGTCGCACACGATCAAAATTACAAAAAGCGAATCCAACACGATTATTTTTTTACTCATAACATTTCTCTCCTAATCGCTGTGATTATATATTTCGTCACAGTGATTGACAAGTAACCGAGCGGTAACTATAATCATGGTGACCGTTCGGTAACCACGTTAGGAGGAAAGAAAGTTGAGGAAGAAAAGAATGCGTTTGATTATCCTGATCCTGCTTAGCGCAGTTTTGATATTTCTTGCCGCTGACTTCTTCTTGACCAGAAGGACAGCCTTAAACAGATTCGCCAAATATGAGAATATGGCCCGTTCCGTCGATACGACCTACGGCAAGATCAGCTATATCGACAAGGGCGAAGGCGAGCCCTTCCTCATCATCCACGGAATAACGGGCGGCTATGATCAGGGCTTTGATGTCATGAGCGGCCGCACTGACGATTACAGGATCATCGCACCGTCGAGATTCGGATATCCCGGAAGCGACATGCCGGAAGGAGCGACAGTAGATATGCAGGTTGATGCATTTATCGAATTATTGGATAAGCTCGGGATCGAAAAGACTTTTGTAACGGCAACGAGCGCAGGCGGTGCGATCGCCCAGCGATTCGCCCTTATGTATCCTCAGAGATGCAAAGGTCTCGTGCTGTATTGTTCCGGCTACCCTGAGACATCGAAGCCTGACGCTCCCGCAGCGGGGATGGCAGGTCCGCCGGCTGCTGTTTGCAACGACTTTGCCATGTGGCTTGTAAGTCCCTTTTTCAAGCCCCTGATGGGAATGGACAGAGATGTCATCAAGCAGATCATGCCTATGAGGGATCGCAAAGCAGGCGTCGTCTTCGACGGAGATGTAGTCAACAAGGATCATACCGATAACTACGACAATTATGACTTGAGAAAGCTCGAGGTACCTGTTCTGATCATCCATTCGGAAGATGACAAGCTCGCTGACTCGGAGAAAGCCAAGTATTGGAGTAAGGAGATACCTGACTGCACATCGTTATTCTTCACTGACGGCGGTCACCTGATGACGGGAAACAACGAAGAGATCAACCGCGTGTTGGACGGATTTACGGAGGAAAACAAATGAGCACCAAAGAATCGATACTTAATGAAGCACTGAAGCAGTTTTCGCAAAAGGGCTTTGACGGAACATCCATGAGCGATATCGCCAAGCCGCTCGGAATATCCAAAGCGGCCCTTTATAAACACTTTGAGAGCAAGCAGCAGATCTTCGACTTGATAATAGCCGAGTCGGAAGTTAAGTATCGTGACTTTTTTGAGCAACTGTCGATCCATTTTCCTGATAATGGCGACGCGAAAATGAACGAGAAGGATCTGGATGTCTACAGCAACATAACGGCTGAAGGTCTGTGCGAGAATGTCCTGGCATTCGTCAATTTCTCCATGAACGACGAGTATTCAAGACAGGTGCGCCGCATGCTGACAATATCGCAGTTTCAGAGCAGCGAATTGAGCGAGATGTATACCAAGCGCTATGTCGACACAATGCTCGGATATGACGAGAAACTGTTCGAACAGCTTATAAAGATCGGCGTGATGAAGTCCGGCGATCCCAAAGCCCTGGCAGCGATGTTTTACGCTCCTG
>CADCPU010000034.1 GCA_902803365.1 Oscillospiraceae bacterium | reverse complement strand
TCTCAGATGGCTGAGATGCCCCTTTTGTTATGCCGGGATAAGCTTACAAGTGACATTACAGAAATGTAAGAAAATCCCCGCAAATGTAATGTTATCAGATTGTTTGGGACCCTTGACTATACGATAATCTCAACGTGAAAGAAATCTTAAAGCTCTCTTTACGTTTTCTTTATACGTGAACTCTATAATCTCAAAGCATAAAGGGAAGAACGAGTTTCGGCTTACAATTCAACAATAAACGATTCCCGAAGAAAAGGAGAAAACAATGGTAAATCTTAAAAAAGTAATGTCATGCACTTTGGCAGTAGCAATGGTAATGGGTGCGGGAGCCGTAATGGCCGGATGCAGCAAGGACAAGAATTCAGGCTCAGCTGTTGAGATCGCTGAAGACGATCTCTGGTACAACACAAAGAAGCTGGTCCTCGATGCAGGATATGATCAGGCTGAATTCGCAATGGTCCAGAGCGGTACTCCGATCATCGCAGGCGACAAGATCGTAGTTAACTATCTCTGTGAAAGAAATTACAACATCAAGGATGCAATGAAGCCTGATTTTGATTACAACTCTTTGATCTTGAATGAGATCGCAGTTTTCGATAAGGAAGGTAAGCTTGAGAACAAGACAGATATCTCAGAGCTTCTCAACAAAGACAAGTCCAAGGTCGCTCAGGTAAATTCAGTAGCAAGATCCGGAGACACCATTGTAGTTTATTACACGATAAGCGATGCGATGGAACAGAAATCCAAGACATATTCCGCAGCATTTGATCTCGAGAAGGGTGAGCTTGGAAAACCGACTGAGCTTGATGTTGACAGTGGTGCGTATATCCAAACTGTAAAATCCGTCGGTAAGTACACAGTGCTCGTATCCGTAAACTATACTGAATCATCATCAGAGCTGAAGCTCTATATCCAGGATAACGGTGAACTCGTATCTACGGCAAATGTTTCAGGCGACCTTAAGGAAGACGGTATCTACAGCTGTGACAGATTCTCTCTCGACGGAGACAACACATTGTTGTTCTCATGTAATGGTGAAGGTTATCCTTTCAGATGTAAGGTCGATATCTCTTCAGGTAAAGCTACAAAGCTCGAGGAGGATACTTCTTCGAACAGAGTTGGATCTTCGTTTACATCTGCTGACGGTGAAGCATATTACTTCGATAACGAAGGCATGAAGAAAGTCAATGACGGCGGAGATGATGAGCTCTTGTGCGGTATCGGTGACTGCAATGTCAATGTAAATCATGTTGCAAATTCAGAGATCATCGATATTCAGGACGGTGCATTCTATCTCAACTACATTGATTATGGTCTGTCAGGTCTTAATTCCCAGAATACTCTTTATATCTTAGAGAAGGCTGACAAGAATCCTAATGCAGGCAAGAAGGTCATCAGAGCCCAGTCCCTTGGTTCCTATATCGCAAATGATGAGGCCGAAGGTATCAGAACATTTAACGAGACGAACAGCGAATACTTCGTTAAGCTTGAGATGGCTGATGATTCTGAGCTCGAAGCTGTATATTCCGGCAGCGGTGATAAGGATTCCTATACACAGGAGAACGAGAGGAATAAGGCTGTAGCAAATATGACAAATGAGCTCGCAGTTGACCTCATGGGCGGAACAGGTCCTGACATCATCTTGAATGCTTCGGGTGTTAACGAGCTCCAAAACGAAGAGTACCTTGAAGATCTTAATAAATACATCACGGGTGAAAAGGGTGTCAACAAGGATGATTTCTATGTAAATGTTATTGATGCTTCCCAGGTTGACGGCAAGCTCTATAACCTTCCTTTGAGCTATGCTCTCGAAGGTATCGCTACTTCTACCGAGAATGTAAAGGGCGACAAGGAAGGATTCACTTTTGAAGAATACAAGAAGTTCCTTGACGAAGTCTGCAACGGTCAGGATCCTATCTCAGAGTACAGAGACAGAGTCGAGTACTTCTCAGATCTTGCAGCTCCGATGATCGATCTCTGGATCAAGGACGGCAAGGCAAACTTTGACGATGATGCTTTCCGCGCACTCGCCGAATTCGTTAAGGATAACGTATCCGAGACAATGACAAGCAATGACGAGGATTACTATGTAAATACCGATGAAATGGGTAATATCGTCACCAACTATGAGGTTCCTGAAGCAACGAGACTTTACCTTTACAATATCGAGATGTACTTTACATCCATCGGTGATAAAAAGGAACTCGGTCTTTACGGTCTCCCTTCAGTTGACGGACGCGGTCCGAGCATCGATGCAGTATCTTCCGTAGCTATCTCTTCCAAGTCTGAGGTCAAGGACGGATGCTGGGATTTCATTAAGACTCTTATGTCAGAAGATATCCAGAAGCAGGGCGAGTGCAACGTAATCAACAAGAATGCTGAGCTTGACGTACTTGATAAGGCATACGACGATTACGCAAGCCTTTATGAGACATATTTGGAAATGGGTATCCCTGAAGCACAGATCACATCCCTCGGTGTCAGCAAGCCAAATGAAGGTGCTAAGGAAACATATCTCAAGATCCTCGAGAAGGCTTCCGTCAGCAGCACGACAGATCCTGCAGTCATGAACGTTATCCACGAGGAACTCCAGGGTTACTTCGCAGGTCAGACGGATATCGATACCGTTATCAAGAACATCAATGACAGAGCTCAGACAATTATCGACGAGCGTTCCTGATAAATTTTAAAAAAATATCCGATACACGAAACAAACACGGTTTTTGTATCGTCTAAATAGTGTTCTCACAAAGAACAAAACTTTATGTCCCAATACCCAAGCCTCCAAGATCACAAGTCCGAGATTTTGGAGGCTTGACAGGGCACAGAGTATGGACTTTTCTTTGGTATAAGGATAAATTATTTATAATATTGGGAAAAAAGGAATACAGATATATGTCTGACATAAATAAAACAAGGGAAGAGCTGATCAAGAAGACCAATCTTTCCAGGCAGAAGAAAAAACTCCACATGAGAAGAAAGCTCTTGGATTGGGGAGTCTTTACGGGATATCTTCTCCCGAGCCTTGCAGGCGTAGTGCTCTTCTTCTTCCTTCCTTTGGCGATGCTGTTGATCACATCGTTTCAGAAATCTTCAACCAATTCAACTTTTGTAGGTTTTGCAAACTACGAGCGAGTATTAAGTAATTCAGCTTTCCAGTCTGCTTCTAAAAACACCCTCACATTTGCAGCTCTTGCAGTTCCTCTGGCAGTAATCTTAGCGCTTCTTATAGCGCTCCTCCTGAACAGCGGTATGCCGGGTAAGAGTGTCTTTAGAAGTATCCTTTTGAATCCGATGATGGTACCGGTTGCTTCGATAGTTCTTATCTGGCAGGTATTCTTCAGCTATAACGGCGTTATCAACGGATGGTTCGACAGCCTTTTCGGGCTCGACAAGATCGACTGGTTCAAATCAGAAAACGCACAGATAGTCATCCTCATCATGTTCCTGTGGAAGAACCTCGGTTACAACATGGTATTGTTCCTCGCGGCTCTCAACAACATCCCGGGCGAGGTCATCGAATCGGCTAAGATGGACGGTGCAGGTCCGATCAAGAGATTCTTCTCGATCAAGATGTATTACCTGAGCTCGACGATCTTCTTCGTCGGTATCATGTCACTCATCAACTCGTTCAAGATCTTCCGTGAGGTTTACCTCTTGACGGGTGACTACCCTGTTAATTCACTTTATATGTTGCAGCACTTCATGAACAACCAGTTCACGCACCTCGACTATTCAAGATTGTCTTCCGGTGCGATCGTAATGTGTATCGCAATGATCATTATCGTCGGTATCCTCTTCTTTGCAGAGGCTAAGTTCGGCGGAGATATCGAGGAGTAAGCCATGGAAAACAGCAGTAATAAGGAGTTTATACGTAAACAACGCAGATTGGCTGCCACCAGGGCTCGTCGTAAGGTCTTCTCCGAAGACTTCATCTATGAGAGCAAGTTCTCTCATATGACTGAAGAAGAGAAGAAAGCATATTTTGATAAAGAACGTAAGAGGGCGGCGGGTGTCCTCGCCAGACGTAATGCAGCTACCAAGGTTGCCATGAGCGTCGGAGTCATCATTGCAATTGTACTTGCTATCCTGGCTCTCATCCCGATCTTCTACACGTTCATCAACTCATTCATGTCATCAGCGGAGATCCAGGATAACTACGGTGTTATCTTCCAGAGTCTCTCAGGTTACGCCAAGGAAAACGGCGCGACTTATATCGATAAGACTCCTGTACTCCGTGTAGTACCTGAGAAGGTAACGTTTGAGCAGTATAAGACTCTCCTCATCATGAGTCCTGCATACCTTCTCAAGTTCTGGAACTCCGTCATCATGGTAGTGCCTATCGTTTTGGGTCAGTTGGCGGTATCATCTCTCGCATCGTACAGCTTTGCGAGATACAGAAGAAGGAGAAGAGAGATCTTGTTCTTCTCGTATGTAATCTTGATGCTCATGCCTTTCCAGGTAACGCTCGTTCCGAACTACATGATAGCCGAGAAGTTGAACATCCTTGATTCGTTCCTGGCGATCATACTGCCGGGTATATTCTCGACATTCAGCTGCTTCCTCCTGACGAAGTACATGAGACAGATCCCGTCTTCGTACATCGAAGCTGCGAAGCTTGACGGTGCAACAGAATGGCAGATCTTCACCAAGATCGCACTTCCTACATGTAAGAGCGCTATCTTTGCTCTTGCGATCCTGCTCTTCATCGACTACTGGAACATGGTTGAGCAGCCGCTCGTTCTCTTGACTGATGCCAACAAACAGCCTTTGTCGGTATTCCTGTCACAGATCAATGAAGCGGAGATAGGTATCGCGTTTGCGGCATCGGCACTCTACATGATACCGGCGCTCCTCATATTCCTCTTGGGTGAGGAATATCTGGTAGAGGGTATCTCACACTCGGGAATCAAGTAATAAATGATATATGAATATTAAAACAGCGGAGGCGTAAAATGGCTGACAAAAAGAAAACCAGAAAATGGGTAGTAAGGGCGATAGTTGCATTCCTCGTAATAATGCTTCTTTTGACATTCTTCTCAAATACGATCATGAATGCAACGATACCTAAGGTAGTGGCAGAGTATTCACAGAGAGGTACACTGTCCTTTGCCCATACGGCAAAGTCAACCGTGGATATAGTTAATAAGATCGAATATAAGGTTCCTAAGGACCTCGCAGGCCGTAAGATCAAGAGCGTTGATGTTACTAACTACGATATGGCCGAGAAGGATTCGACAGTTGCAGTAACTCTCGAGACGGTTGATGAAGAGGACGAGACCCTTCAGCAGCTCAAGGACGAGCTTAAGACCAAGCTTGATGAGAAGAAATACGACGAGAGAACTCCACAGTCTGATGATTCGACGACCAAATCTGCGGAAGATTCCGTAAAGATGTATGAGGATGCAGTTACTGCAGCTCAGAACGATCTTAACCTTGCACAGAACAGAGACGGCACGATCGCTTCCGCACAGGCTACGATCGATGCAAACTCTCCGGCTCTTGCAGCAGCTACTGCTGAATTTGATGCAGCTACGTCTTCTGTTGAGACTATCCAGGGAAGGATGAGCGAGATCGATACTGAGATCGCAAATCTTCAGGACAAACTCGTAATGTATGAGATCGCAGGCCAGGAGATCCCTGAACCGACGCCTCCGGGATCCGCTCCTGTAACACCTGATCCTAACACTCCTCTTGCAGTCATCGTCGAGATGGATAATCTCAATGCAGAGAAGGCAAATCTTGCAGAAAGCCTCGAGGATGCTCAGAACAGAGTAAATACATCTTCCGCTGAGAAGACAAGACTTGAAGGTATAATCGGCGATGCAACAGGCATCATCGACGGTGCTTCTTCCACAAAGACGGTTGAAGAAGCTCAGAAGGCATTGGATGAGGCAAACAAGAATCTTGCAGAAGCAAGAAAGACTCTCTCTGATGCTCAGATCAATGCAGGTATCACAAGAGATAAGAATGCCGATGCAAAAAAGAAAGCTGACGAGGAGATCGAAAAACTCCAGAAGAAGATAGCGAAGATCGAAGAAAGTAACAAGATCACGGAGATCAAGTGCCCTGCAACAGGCTATATCACAAATATAACCGCTTCGGAAGGCGCTACGCTTACAGAAGACGATAAGCTCTTTGCGATCATCCCTGAAGATCCTAAGGGTGAAGTAAAGTTCAGCTTTAAGACAGAAGATGTAAGAGGCATGGCACAGGGTCAGGAACTCATTCCTGATTCCAGCGAATTCGATAAGTGCATCATCAAGACGATCAAGCCTGATCCGGACGACCCGAGAGGAACGAGGATCGTAGTTTGTGAAGTAAAGGCCGAGTACCTCTATCAGGATGAGCCTATCACGGTTACGGCAGGTAAGAGCAACGATCAGTATGACTGCATCGTTCCGAGCAGCGCAGTTATCAAGGACAATTCCGGTAACTTCGTATATGCACTCATCGAGAGCTCCACTCCTCTCGGAAGCAAGTTCACTGTTAAGAAGATCGATGTTGAGATCGAAAACAGTGACGGTGCAAGAACAGCTATCAAGGGCGAGAAGCTCGATGACAAATATCAGTATGTAACACGAAGCGAAGAACCGCTCAAGGACGGAGATCGCGTAAGACTTCAGGACTATAGCAAGAAGGAGTAACGCGAATGGGAATACTTGATTGGATAAAGGACTACTGGAAGGATATAAGAAAATCCACCGGTAAGACTTTCAAGAATATAGTTCTCACGGCGCACTTCTGGGTCCTATTGGTAGCGGTCGGACTTATGATCGCGATGGGTATCATCATATTCAATCTTTTGGATGCGAGATCCGATCAGCGAATGGCCGACTACTGGCAGAATAATTCCGAGACCTCATACAGACAGATATCTGTATTCTCAAAGACCGAGAAGATCGGAGACAAGGTACCTCTCTATCAGGATGTTGAAGGTAACGCATTGTCACGTGATTCCATCAAGGATATGCGTAAGGCTTTGCAGGGAACGGTAGACTCCGGTAAGAAGACTGTCGCTTCCGAGACTAAGGAAGTTAAGCCGAAGGGATGGGAGGATTGCTTCTCAACTCAGTTCATGGCTGATGTCAACTATACAAAGTCTCAGGTCGTTGATTCTTCTGAGATCGAAAGAGACATGAATACCACGGCCGAGGTCGTTGCTGTAGGCGGTAACTTTACTGCATTCCATCCGTTCGAATATATGTCCGGCGGATTCCTTCCGGCTGATGTCGACGGTTCGGAATACGAGAACCTTATAGTCGTTAATGACAATCTCGCATGGGAGATGTTCAAGTCCTATGATGTAACGGGCGAGAAGATCAGTCTTTGGGACAAGGATTTTGTCATCTGCGGTGTCATCAGAGAGAAGAAGACTGACGTAGACAAGATAACGGGATCTGACAAGAACAGAGTATTCTGTTATTTCAGTGTCGTTGAGGAACTTAACAAGAACAATTACTTCAGTGAGAATCCTGAAGGACCTGTAAAGACGATCGCGATCACATGCTATGAGGTAATGCTCCCTGAGGCAGTTAAGGGTGTTGCAAGATCAGACGTTCTTGCCGCTCTGCCTTCATACAATGCGGAAGATCCTATGCAGCTCATCGTCAGCAATACGGGCAGATTCAGGGTGGACAAGGTATACGAGCACAATATCCCAGTAGGTAAGTTCGAGAATGATACAGCGGATTACCAGTTCCCTTATTGGGAAAAGGCATCGATCCTGACATATGAGCGACTCTTCGTTGTCGAAGCGGTATGTCTCTTTGCGATAGTACTGTTCTTCATCGGAATCATCCTCGTGGCTCTCAGAGTCAGAAGGAGCAGGCTTGAGCCGAAGGTCGTTGAAGAAGACAAGGTTGAAGAGGAAGACTCGATCCAAGACTCAATCCAAATGTCTTGATAATGAAATATCACATAAACAAGCGGGAAGTATAATCAATATGTACTTCTCGCTTTTATTATGCCTGAAGATCGGAGGTAACAATTATGAAGAGTTCCACTGCAAAGAGGATTATCATCACATCGGTAGCCGCAGCACTCCTGCTCGCATCCTGTTCATCGGGTAAGCTTCAGGAAGACCTTGTTAAGATCAAGGAAGCCGCAACGGGAGAGACAACGGTCGAGGAGACGGTTGACGAGACTGAAGCGGTTGAAGAGACAGAGGCTACTGTGTCAGAGACAACGTTACCTGAGCCGACGCTCGAGCCTACGGCAACGCCGGAACCTACGGCCACACCTGAGCCGACTGCTACACCTGAGCCTACGGCAACTCCTACACCTACACCTCAGCCGACCACCCGCGTTGATTTCTCCGAACTTACGGAGAATGTGATAATCGAAGGCTTTGCAGTAGAGGAAGAGGAATTCAAGGAATCATACGGAATGAATGAAGATGAGCCGTATGTTGTTTTCGAGGGCAAGAGGCTCCTCGTCAATATGGATAATAACGAAGTACCTGCAAGCGCGATCAATCTCCTGCTCAACGGTTTCTATATGGAGGCCGAGGGATTCTATAACAGAGCATGTGAAGAGGCAAAGGCTGAATTCGAATTGACAGAAGAAGTACTGCAGACAGGTTCTGTAACAGTTGATTATGACTATAAGACAAACGACAGGCTCCTTGTCGTTAAGATGGAATATACTGTCGACTTTGGAGAGTATCAGGAACACAAGGCCGAGATGATGATGTTTGATATGTTCACGGCATCAAAGGTCGTTAATTCCGATGTGACAACAGATGTAAATGCCTTCAATGAACTGCTTAGATCGAAGTTCGGTGAAGTCGAGATCGCGCCTGACGCACAGTTCGTGCTCGTACCTGACAATGATGACGAGTACCTGATCTGGATGCTCTCGGGCGGTCAGATAAGCAGGGAGCATATCGAAAAGGAAGAGGCGGATGTTCTTCTCAATCGATTCGGTGTATCTCTCTATCAGACGACAAAAAATTAACGATTTGTGAACGACTGACGGCAGATTCAACAATAAGAAAAACGTTTCGTTGTGGCAATTGTACATATTTTGCTATTTTAGAATGATTCTAAATCGCGAAAATTCAAATTGAAAAATCGCAATAAAGGGCGAAAATGCGCAAAAATCAACGGATTTCGAAAAAAGGGCAAAAGTGGGGCAATTCGAGAATTCTTGTAAATTTGTATGAATTTTACAAAGCGAAATGTTTTGAGACATACTAATCGCACAAAAACTTGTTGCAACTTGAGGGCAATTGTTGTAAACTTCACGTGTAAGAACTCGTGATTTGTGCACAAATAAATGCGCAGGCAGACGGGTCACGTTATGCAAATAGCCATAGCGTAAGCAAAGATGGTCCCAATTAGGGCAAAAATAAAACCTTAAATTTTATGAGGAGGCAAACAAAAATGAAGATGAAAAAGATTCTTGCTATGGGTATCTCCTTGGCAATGGTTCTTGGCGCAGTTGCTTGTTCTGATGACAAGACAAACGAGACAACAGCTGCTGAAACAACAGCAGCTCCTGCTGAAACAACAGCAGCTCCTGCTGAAACAGAAGGCGGAGACGAGACAGAGGCTCCTGCAGAGACAGAGGCTCCTGTTGCATCCAGCGGTCTTGCTGGTTTCACAGATCTCGGTGCTCAGGAAGTATCTAACGAGGGAACAGATCCTATCCTCGTTTGGTCATGGAACACAGAGGTTAAGGAGCACGTTGAGCAGTACTCTAACGTAGCTTTCGAATTCCAGGAAGTTGGTGGTGGTAACCAGGACGCTTACAGAACAGCTCTTGATCAGGCTATTTCTTCCGGTAACGAAGCTCCTGATATGTATGCTACAGATGCTTCTTGGGCTCAGCACTATCTTAAGTCCGACAACTCTCTCGCTATCAACAGCCTCGGCGTTGATTACGCAGACCTCGGCGATATGTACCTCTACACACTTCAGTTCGCAGCTGATGATGAGAAGGTAATCAAGGGTCTCGCTTGGCAGGCTTGCCCATGCGGTATCTACTACAACACAGTACTCGCTAAGGAGTACCTCGGTGTTGATACACCTGAAGAAGTAGCTCCTTTCTTCTCCACATGGGATAACTTCCTCCAGACAGCTAAGGATGTTAACGAGAAGTCCGGTGGTAAGGTAAAGGCTATCTCCGGTTATGACGATGTATGGCAGTCCTACCTCAACAGACGTACATCCGGTTGGATCGTTGACGGCGCTCTCAACATCGACCCTGCTCTCGAAGGTTACTTTGATATGGCTAAGACACTCTATGATGAGGATCTTACATTCAAGACAACACAGTGGACAGACAACTGGACAAACAACGTAAAGAATGGTTCCGTTCTTTCTTACTGGGGTCCAATGTGGCTCGGTCAGTACTCCTTGGCTATGGCTGATGAGACAAACCCTACATATGGTCAGTGGAAGATGGTTAACTCACCTAGCTCCTGGTACTGGGGCGGCACATGGATCATGGCTTCCGGCACATGTGACATGAAGGCAGATGCTGGTCAGATCCTCATGGATGTTTGTGTAAACTCTGACAACCTCAAGAAGATGGCTAACAACGGTGAGTTCGTTAACTCCGTACCTGTAATGACAGAGATCGCTAACGATGCTTCCTTCGGTCTTGATTGGCTCGGCGGACAGAATCCTTTCGCAATCCTCCTCGACACAGCTAACACAATCGATAACTCCATGATCGGTGTTAACGACGGTGCTATCAACGATCAGTTCACAGCTGCTGTTGGAACATACGTTTCCGGCGAAGTTGATACAATCGCTGACGCTAAGGCTGCATTTGAGGCAGCTGTTAAGGATGCAGGTATCTTGGATTAATCTTTAAGATTGTTCCTACAACTTAACTAAGGTATTCAGTGCGGGGCAGGGCAACACCCTGCCCCGCATTTCCTTATTTATTTCAACAGATTATTTGGGCAAAAATAATTATGGAGAGTGACGAAGATGGCAAGAGGCACAGCAAAGAGCACCAGTCGCCGTAACAAAGGTATGAGCTATACCAAATGGGGTTATATCTTTGTTGCTCCATTTATCATTGCTTACTTGATTTTCAGCTTTTATCCGTTGATGACAACGTTCTTCTACAGTGCGGGTAACATGAAGTCCAGTACGGCAAGTTTTTGGGGCTTTGAACACAAAGAGGTTTTCTACGACAGATATCTTAATTTGTCCAACCTCTACACAGAAAACTTTGACGAGAGAACCGGAATCGATTCCGTTTCTTATAAGCGTCTCAGAGAATACTTCGATAAGTTCCAGAAGAGTGCAGACTCTTTTGACCCGCTTAATGAGGACGGCGTAAACGCTATCGTTTCTTACGCAAACTCAGATGACGGTGAAGAAAAGTATTCCGTTGAAGCTGCTAATGCAGTAAAAGAAGCATTCGATAAGCAGGATATGTCTCCTGTTATCGGTGATTACTACAAAGAACTTGTAGAATGGTACAAGGGTTACAAGAACGAGACTATCATGAACAGAAGCACAGTCTCCTCTGTATACTCAAGACTTGACGGTATCGTCAATACATCTGCAGGTGAAGAAGAGTCCGCTACTGAGACAGAAGATGCAGTAACGGAAGAATCTTTCATCCAGGATGAAGCATTCGTAACATTCGTAGATGAATTCGGTTCAGCTGAGTACAATGTAGCTCAGACTGCTTTACTTGAATATCTTTCTGACTATCTCTCAACAGCACTCGATAAGGACTACACAGTAGATTCTTACTTCCAGGCTGTTAAGAATGGTGAGATCTCAATATCTGATCCTTCTTTCTATTACGTATGTTATACACTCGACAAGACAAACATCAACTTCGCTGAAGAGGGTGCTGAAGAGAAGATCGAATCCAAGATCCCTGTTCCTTTCCTCAGCAATCTTGAGAAGTTCTTGAGCGAGAACGTATGGAAAGAGACGATCAATTCCCTCAGTTCCTTCTCTGACCTCGAAGCATATTCAACAGGTGAGAAGGACCTCCACGACAGTGAAGAACAGCTCTATGCTGATCTTAAGACTTTGAACAGTGCAGGCATCATCAACATCACTCCGCTCGTTAAGGACGGTGACAAGATCGTTGAGTCTGATGACTATCTCGAGAACAAGCTCGTTGCTTTGAGAAGATACATCGATACAAAGTACGTTGCTAACGAGACTTCCACAAAGGCAGCAATGCAGATCGTTGCCATCAAGAACTTCGTTGAAGCATGTTCTGAAGGACAGGCTCCTGAGAAGTTCGCTGCTTTGAATATCAATATCTACGGTATGATCAACTATAACGGTGAGATCGACTACGATAAGTACTATCAGGTAAAAGAAGCTCTCGGACTTACCGATGCTTTGAGCTTTGAGTCTTATAAGAAGCTCGATGAAGCACGCCGTTCTGATAACGTAGAAAAGGGTAAGGTTCTCCTCGAAGAGCAGAATGCTCTTCTCCCTGATGCCAAGGCTGCATTTGATGAGGCTGACAAGGCATACAACGCAGATCCTTCCGATGAGAACAAGGCTGCAAGAAAGAAGGCCCAGGAGGCTTTGAGAACGGTCGAGACAACGATCGACAAGGCTAACGACATGATCAAGAACCCTGACGGAATCCTTTCCAAGGTAGATTCCAAGAAGTTCTACATTATCACGGGTCTTAACAACTACGAAGAGATCTTCAAGAGTAAGACAAGATTCAACATCGTTGTAGGTACATTCGTTAACACTGCAGTAATGTGGGTTATCGGCTTCCTCCCTCAGATCGGTCTCGCTCTCTTGCTCTCCGCATGGTTTACGGACAGAAAGATCAAGCTTAAGGGTCTTAACCTCATGAAGGCAATGATGTACTTGCCTAACGTTATCACTTCTGTTACGATCGCTATCTTCTTCCGTAAGATCTTCACATACTCCTCCGGTGGTACACTTTCTGCTTCCCAGATCGTTCTCCGCGGAATGGGTATGGAACAGGGTTACAACTTCTTCGAGAGTGCTTGGGCTACAAGACTCATCGTATGTTTCATCAACTTCTGGATGTGGTACGGCAATACAATGATCACATTGATCGCAGGTATCTCCGCTATCAGCGAATCTCTCTATGAGTCCGCTCAGATCGACGGTGCTAACTCCTTCCAGACATACACAAAGATCACAATGCCTCTCTTGAGACCTATCCTCCTTTACACGATGGTAACGTCTATGATCGGTGGTTTGCAGATGTTCGATATTCCTCAGAATATCAACCGTAACGCTGCAAGGATCAACTTCAACGGAACCATGGTCGAGGGTACTCGTACGGTATTGATGTACATCAACGCTCAGGCTTTCGGCAGCCAGCAGAACAAGATGGTAGGTATCGCTTCCGCAGTAGCTATCCTGTTGTTCATCGTTACAACAATCCTTTCTGTATTGATCTTCTACATCATGAGAGACAAGGATGCTGCAGCTGCTAAGAAAATGGCTAAGAAAAAGGGAGGTAAGTAATCATGGCTGATAAGAACGCAAATAATGATGCAAAATTAGTCGATGTTGCCGGTGCTCCTGAAGAGAAATTTAAGAGTATGACAGCTGCCAGAGCAGCTTATGCCACACTCGTTTATGTAGTAGTTGCATTCTTCTCTATCTTGGCGATCATTCCTTTCGTATACATGATCACCAATGCTACATGGGACAGTAACACGATCACATCTTCGTTGAAGCTCTGGCCTAACTTCAAGAACCTCGGTCAGACGATCACGAACTATCACACGCTCACTGACAGATCCACTTTCAGTTTTGCGGTAGGTTTTAAGAACTCATTCCTTATTTCCATAAGCTCCACGGCTTTGTCGGTATACTTCTCCGCTTTGACCGCTTATGGTATCAAGGTTTACGAATTCAAGGGCAAGAAGGCTCTCTTTGCGGTTATCGTAGGTGTCATGATGGTTCCTACAGCCGTAAACATCACAGGTTTCTACAGATTGATGCACACAATGCACCTCCTCGGAACACTCTGGCCATTGATCCTTCCTGCAATTGCAGCACCTGCTACGGTATTCTTTATCAAGCAGTACCTTGACTCTTCCTTCTCACTCGAGATCGTAGAGGCTGCAAGAATCGACGGTGCAGGCGAATTCTTCACATTCAACAGGATCTGCTTGCCGATCATGATGCCGGCTATCTCAACACAGGCTATCTTCTCCTTCTTGGGATCTTGGAACAACTACTTCGCACCTTCCATCATCCTCGTAAAGAACGAGATCAGAACATTGCCTTTGATGGTATCATCCCTCTACGGTGACCGTTACACGGACATGGGTGCCGTTAACTTCGGACTTTCAGTTTCAGTCGTTCCGGTTATCGTTGTATACTGCTTCTTACAGCGTTACATCATCTCCGGTGTCGCTGCAGGCGGTGTAAAAGAGTAATCTTTTTAAATCGAGAAATGGCGGCTGCTCGGAACGCTTGTTTCGAACAGCCGTTTTTCGGTATTAAGTTTTCAAATCGAAATCATAAATCATTATGGAGGCAGAATTTATGAAATTTGGTCATTTTGACGACGCACGCAAGGAATACGTCATCAACACACCGAGAACACCTTATCCGTGGATCAACTACCTCGGAAATCAGGGTTTCTTCTCGCTCATATCCAACACGGCAGGCGGATATTCTTTCTATAAGGATGCTCGTTTGAGAAGGATCACGAGATATCGTTACAACAACGTTCCACTTGATATGGGCGGCAGATATTTCTATATCAACGATAACGGTACAGTATGGAATCCGGGTTGGTCCCCTGTAAAGACAGAACTCGATTCTTATGAGTGCCGTCACGGTATGGGCTACACAGTCATCGAAGGTAAGAAGAACGGCCTTAAGGCTGAAGTTACATTCTTTGTTCCTCAGGATTATGACGGTGAAGTTCAGCAGGTAGTTCTCACAAACGAGAGCTCCGAGACAAAGGAATTCTCCCTTTTCTCCATGGCTGAGTGGTGTCTTTGGGATGCGCAGGACGACTGCACAAACTTCCAGAGGAACTTCTCCACAGGTCGTGTAGAGATCGAGGGTTATACGATCTATCACGTAACAGAGTACAGAGACAGACGTAATCACTACGCTTTCTATACAGTAAATGACGATATCGACGG
>CADCPU010000033.1 GCA_902803365.1 Oscillospiraceae bacterium | reverse complement strand
GGATCTTCTTGACGAGCGGTTCGATCCTCTCGTGCTCTTTGGCGATGATCTCCTCGACTTCCTTCTCCTTACCGATAACCTTGGCGATACCTCTGTACCACTTATCGGTATTACGGATACCGATAGGCATTACAGTGTGTGAATAAGGAATATCGTAGTCTTCTTCAAGAGTCTTCATGAACTCGTCTGCAAATACCTTACAGATCGAAGTCGAAGCCTGTGCTGCAGGGATCTTCTTGATCTTCTCGAGGGAACTGTAGAACGGGATATAGTTGACCTTTGCGCCCAGAAGCGAGAGCATTCTCTCCATCTCTTTCTGGTCCGCATAACTTACCGTTGTAGGAGCGAAGAGATTGATGAGTCCCTCTTCCTTCTCGACCTTCTGCTTTTTTAAGATGTACTTATTGATCGAGATGAATGCAGCGTCAAAACCTGATGCGCAGATCTTGGACTTAAATCCTTCGCAGTGGATCGGTACGATGAGCTGTTCAGGGTATTCAGCCTGAAGATCGGAGCAGATCGCATCGATATCGTCACCGATGATTCCCGATGCGCAGGAAGCATATACGAAGATGAGCTTTGGAGAATATCTGTCGACAGCTTTCTTGACCGCATCGCGAAGCTTTGTCTCGCCGCCGAAAACGACGCTCTTCTGATCAATGTTCGTTACGATGAGGCGAGGATTCTTGACGTGCCTTACACCTCTGTGGATCTGACCTACACGATACATGTCTACTGCCATGATCGCACAACCGACGCAGCCCTGAGGAGAATGAGAGATAAAGACGGAATCTTCAAGAGACATCAATGCTGCCATACTGTTGATCTGCTGGCATTGGAGTCCCTGAGCAAAACTTCTGTCTGCCCTTTTTAGGCATCCCTTCTTAAAGTTCTCACTGACTTCTGCGCCTGTTGAACCCAAGTCGTTAAGTCTGCCGGGCTTGCTCTCTCTTACACCTGAATAAGTTACCTTAGCCATAGATTCACTCCTCTCTGCCTGCCGGTCTCAAAGATCGACCGTTATCTATCTTATTGTAGTAAGACGCGATCTTGTCTATCGCATCGGTTATCTTGCATTCGATATCGAAAACGGATATCGCCCTCTTCTCGAACTGTTTCTGCGCCTGGAAACCGATCTTCTTACAGACAACGCAGCGGCAATCCTCGATGATCGAGACTTTGGCAGATACTTCTTCAGATCCGCCACAGCCGTGTCCTCCGCCCGAGCATCCGCTTCCGGAGCCGCACTCTTTGCTGTCGCAGGAAGTCACTTGAGGCTTCTCGGATGAGACTTCGCGCTCTTCCAAAAGCTCGTACTCCAAGCCTTCGACTTTGTATATTAGGAACTTCTGAACTTCACCGAACTTTAAGTCGGTATTGATCCCGTCAGAAGATCCGACAGCTATGTAATATGCCATTTATGGCCTCCTTTTTCTTTTTCGCTTAAACGAGAATATACCAAGCACAAGTCTGACAGGCTGAAGTGCTCGGTATATCCCCACGTTTTATCAGTTAAATCGGGAAACTGCTACTGTATAGATGTCCTCTATGAGGCGGATACCGCCTTCATAACCGACATATGATCTGTCGAATACCACTTTGTCCTGTACAGGCCAGGAGATATTCAGGAAGTTACCTTTGAGACTCTCGGTCACTTCTTTATCGTAGTAACCGCCAAGTACGAGCGGATATCCGTGATAGTCGTGCTCCTTGATCTCGTTATGGATCTTATATCCGTCCGTCTCGAATGATACCTCTGCCTCGATACCGAAATTCAGTTTCTTGAATTCTTCGGTGATCTGATCTCTGTAGTTCTTAGGAGTATCGTCGACTACGAACTGCTTAGCAGGAATGAGACCCAAGTCGTTTACAAGGAACTTTGTAATACCGAGTGAATACTGTGCATCTGCAACTACCGTAAACTGCTTGTTGATGACACGGTTCTCAAGGAAGAGATCTGCATATCTTCCGATCAGGTAATAGTAGTAATCCTCATGTTCCTTGATAACTGCCTCGACCTTTGCTTCATCTACCCCTGCGAACTTACCGACTTCTCTTAGAAACTTACTGGTCTCTGTTGCGCCGATAGGAAGCGTAGGATAGTGAAGATAAGGTGTACCGAACTTTCGCTCCATCTTCTTGACGTTACTTAAACCAACCCAAGGAGATACAAGAAGATTGAACTCAGCTTCAGGGATCTTGTTGATATTCTCGATGCCGCGGTTGTAACCGAAGATCGTGTTAGGCGTAAGTCCGAGCTCGGATACGAGGTTTTCGAGAGCTCTTAAGTTACCGAGCCAGAAGAGATCCTGATATGGGACGTCTGCCCAGATATTTACGAGACCTTTCTGCTTCTTATCGGACTTCTTGAGGTACTGCTCGATGATCGCATCGACGACCTGCTCGTGGCCCTTATAGTTGTTGCCCTTAAATCCTGCAGTTGGTGCATAGATAACAGGCTTATCTGCATCTTCGAATCTTGATACGACTTCGCCTGAATCATCACCTACGATCTCAGGGATACATCCCGTAAGAACAACATATAGATCTGCGTCTATGACTTTAAGAGCGTTCTCGATAGTAGAATTGAGTTTCTTTACGCCACCGAAAACAACGTCCTTCTCATTGATACTCGTACACGGGAAGATATTCGGTGAGAAATAACCCGAGCTACCTGTTGTATCGGAAAGTTTCTGTGCGCAGCCCGGACCTGAGTGGAGCACAGGAAGTGCCCTGTCGATCGCCTGTACTGTCTGCATAGCAGCCAGGGCGCATTTATATCTTTGCTTATCCAGTAATTTTGCCATTATTTATTCTCCTCCAGGAATGCGTCAACATCCTGCTTATACCACCAGTCTGTGTAAGGGAGCTTGGATCTCTTTGCGAGGTTCTCCTCAAAGCTCCTGTTCTTGATCGCATCTACGATCGTCTTTGCAAACTCAAGCGTGTGCTTGTAACCGAAGATCATGTACTCGTCAGCTACATAGATAGCAGGTGTACCGTTCTTGATAGCCCAAACCGTAGAACCCGGATGACGGGACAGATACATGTCAGGCTGGTACTTGTGGAGGATATTCATTACCTCGTAGTTCTGCTGATCTGCTACGCTTGCCTCAAAGTCGATATCGTTATCGAGGAGATACTTCATTGATGGCGGAACGTCGCCGTTCTCATATTTCTTGTCGTAGTGCCATGCGAGAGCCCATACGACCTTGATGCCGAGTTCGTCGAGCACACGGGATACTTCGAATGTATAGCCCGGACCCATTCCGAGAACTGCCGTAAGACCCTTAAGTTCCTTCTTGACCTCTTCGATCTGAGGGATGTAG
>CADCPU010000032.1 GCA_902803365.1 Oscillospiraceae bacterium | reverse complement strand
ACTTTGAGAGCAAGCAGCAGATCTTCGACTTGATAATAGCCGAGTCGGAAGTTAAGTATCGTGACTTCTTTGAGCAACTGTCGATCCATTTTCCTGATGACAGTGATGCCAAAATGAATAAGAAGGATCTGGATGTCTACAGCAACATAACGGCTGAGGGTCTGTGCGAGAATGTCCTGGCCTTCGTTAATTTTTCCATGAACGACGAGTATTCAAGACAGGTGCGCCGCATGCTGACCATATCGCAGTTTCAAAGCAGCGAATTGAGCAAGATGTATACCAAGCGCTATGTCGACACAATGCTCGGATATGACGAGAAACTGTTCGAACAGCTTATAAAGATCGGCGTGATAAAGTCCGGCGATCCCAAAGCCCTGGCAGCGATGTTTTACGCTCCTGTCGTCATGTATATGGGAATATGGGACAGAGAGCCGCAGAAGGCATCCTGGTGCTCAAATGCGATAAGAGATCACATCAATCAGTTCATCATGATGACAAAGTGTGAATAAGCGTAAAAACGCCCGCCGTGATCACACACAATATCAAAGCTATTACCACTGTCTTGATCATCATTCACCCCAGAAGGCAGCCTATACCTGCCACGATGAGACCTGCTATAGGGCACATCAGTATAGTCCATGCGATTCCGTGTTCAGGAATGGCGAGCTTTAAGAGCCACTCTTTTCTGTTCCAAGCTTTGCAGTTCTCAGCACCTTTTATGTACGGCTTTGCCTTAGGCGGGAGCCAGCAGTCAAGAATGATAAAATCAGAAAGACTTACCATCGTCATCTCAACATAACCGGTCCAAAAGAGAGTCCAAAATCCATCGATGCCTGCGAAGTGGGCGCTTACGGCCCAATAAACAAACAAAAACAGATATAGTGAATATATGATCAGCTTAACCTTACGCTCGTTCTTCTTGTTGACATAAGGCGCAGCTGCCTTTTTGATCTCTCGCGGAAACATCGGTGTGTATTCCTGCGGATACAACACGAAGCCTAATCCCACAACGGCATTAAAGAGCAATGACATTGCCAGTCCGTCTATTATTGTTCTTGACCAATCCATACTTATATCCCTTCTTTCATGCGTGGTTAGCCTCGACTAACCATTGGACATTATAGCACGTCCTTTGGATAGCGAAAATGCAAACTTGTCATTTTCGAGTTCGCGAAACGTTGCATTTGGTAAGTTTTGTTCATACTTACCAGAATCCTTACCAAAAAAGGCTGGTTTTGGTAAGGATAACGGTAAGTTTTAAAGCTGCATCAACTGTTAAGATCTGTCCTTCTTCAACCCGCCGCTCAGACAAGGTATTCCCACGATCAAAAAGCAGGCATCCAAGAAAAAAGTTGTTGTGTGCGGCTCATCCGGCTTCACAGGATCTATCAGCACATTGAATTTCTCATCATCCTTCATGGTGACCCCGTTATAGTACGAGAGCACCTTATCTTCATATCGCTTTCCCTGATATTCATAAGTTGCGTGTGCCTTATACCCACTGCCATTGTGTTTATTTGTCACTTTCAGTGTGGATTCCACGCGGTCGAAGCGTGCAAGCTGATAAATATCTTTCCCTATAAACACCGCTGATAACAGAATAAATATGATTCCCAAGAACCCAAAGAAGCGATCCTTGTTTGTTTTCTTAACAACGTATTTAGCTAACCCCATCTGTTATTTCATCCTCCCTGCTACTTCTGTCATTATAACAGCCATTTCATCCGGTGTTTTCCTGTTTTTTTCATTACACCATATCTCGGTAACATGCCAAAAACCTGCGGTCCTGTACCCGAAATGATACTTGTACTTCTCCAGATACTGCTCGCGGCTGACGCCTGAAGGCAATTTTTCAGGAGCCATATTGATCGCGATCATATGAACCATTGACTCAAAAGAATTGCCAAGCTTATATAAGATCCCCGCGTCCCTTAAACTGATCAGATAGTCTATATTCTCTTCCCAAAAAGAAAAGTACGCAAGACACAGACTCCTGAAGTCTTTGATCTGCGCTGCCAGAAAATGATCCGACATCTTCTTGGCATAGACCTCAAAACTAAAGAACAGCATCTCATCCTTCGACTTAAAATGCCGATAGATCGTACGCCTGGTAATACCACATGCAGCTGCTATTTCCTGAATAGTGATCTCTTCATATGAATTTTTCTCAAGTAATAAAAACAAAGCAGAAACGATCTTGTCCTTTGTCTTTCGAATTCTTCCGGATGTATCTCTCAAGGCGCATCTCCTTAAATTACACATATCAACGAATGTGATACATGAACATGATATGAGACACGAGGAATTATTGGGTGTCTACCCGGATAAGTGGTGTGCACTTGTTAAACAAATCTGTTCCAATGTATCTGCTTCTCAAGATCTACCGGGATCCTCTTTGTGAGCACCGCATCAGGTGCCGGACGGCCGATACCTATAAAGCACGGGATCATGTATTCATCAGGAAAATGCAGGACATCCTGAGCCACACGCTCCTCGTTGCCTTGAGGGATACGAAGATTACATCCGTATCCTTCAGCGACAGCAGCGAGCCAGAGGTTTTCGATACTGCACCAGACGGAAGCATAACAGTTAAGATCTGACAGATCGGACGGATGAAGGATATCGACCTTTTTCTTCATCAGCGGGATGATCACGGCGGCAGCATCGATCAACATGCGATACTGCTTCGGCACTGCGATCTGATAGCTCTCCTTCTGGACAGGATCTGAGATGAATGTCATGTTATCCACATCGCCAACAGTCAGATCCTGAGGGACGCCGCCGAGCACCTTTCTCATGACTTCCTTGTCCTTAACTATCACAAAATGCCAATCCGTAAAGTGGTCGTTGGCAGGAGCCTTATAAGCCGCCTCGATGATCCTTGTCAAAGTCTCATCTGAGATAGTCTCATCAGTGAAATCACGCACGCTGCGCCTTGCGTTTACTGCCTCATAAAACTCCATACCGCGCCTCCTTTTACGTTGCCGGATAAGTCGCCTTCAAATACTCAACGAGCATATCCGGGATATACTGATAGTGATGCGAATCGTATAACTTATATTCTACATCCGCGCCGTGAGATTCAAGATCCTCATTGAGCGCTTCAAGTCCTTCAAGTGTCGTCTTATTGCCATTATACTTTTCGGCATAATCGGGATCCTCCTGAGAGCCTCCGCACAGGAAGACGTGCTTGTCCATCGAGTCGTTGCGCTCCCAATATCCGTAGTCATTCTGATAGCCCTTAAGGTTCATTATCTCAGGATCATTATATAAGCCCCAGAATGCCGGACTTCCGATTATATATCGTCCGAACGGCTGATTCTCATACCGGTCAGAATTCATCAGTGCATAGTGCGCGAAAACGCCTCCGTCCGAATGACCATAGAGTGTCGACTCGGCATAGTCGATATTGTAATTCTCGCCAAGATAAGGCATCAGATTATCAGTGATAAAATCCAGGAGCTTATCGCGGTAAGGTACCAGATATCCGAATCTCGTATTTCCGTCTGCTCCGTTAATGCTGTAGTCATAACCCAACGTAACGATGATCACATCAGATGCCTCGCCGTTTTCCATCGTCTTGCGAAGCTCAGGAGCATTACCGAATCTCCATACACCGTCTGTCAGGAAAAAGACAGGATAAGACTTGTCAGGATCATAAGACGGCGGCAAAACTACATGTACCAGAAAATCCGTATCCAGTTCCTCATCATATATCGATATCTCATCAATACTGTCGCGAATCTGCTCAACTTCCTCGCGGTCATATTCCCATTCCGTCCTGTAATCGCTTGCTACAGGGTCCTCTTGAAAAGCCGGGTCTGAAAGATCAACACTTCCTTCGGGCAGTTTCTCGTAGTTGCCGCTGACGTATAATTCAACGGCAAGTTTGGTCTTAGCAACCGTAAGTTCCGCATCCTGTTGGGATTTCCCGTCTGATATGCAGTCTGCTTTTACGTAATCCAAATATCCGTCAAGATCATCAAAGTGATGTTCTTCCTCCGTTCCGTCATCATAGCGGCTCGTAAAATCTATGCTGCCGCCTTCGTACGGCTGAGCAAAAACAGACATATACGACATCCACTGACCATCCAGCAGAAAGTACTCGGGATATTCTTCAGTGTAATCGTCCTCAAGTTCGTTGATGGCATTCACTGACTCCTGATAATCCTCTTCAGGCATTTGATCTTTGACAGCCTCGATCGAAGACAGAAGATATTCCTTGGTATAAGTCTTAAATTCGATCTGAAGAGTATGTTCGCTGTTATTGAACTGCTCCATCGGATCTTTGATCTCCGGCTTGTCCAGAAGAGTGAGGGCATGTGTATTTACCCTGCTCAGTTCTTCCTCTGTCATATGATTTACGATCTTTATCGGAGCCGCATCGGTCACGACCGAAGTATTTTCTGTACTGCTTTCAATACTGTCATTACTGTTATTGCTGTTATCTTTGCACGCACCCAGAGCAAGCACCATCGAAAGTGCCAACAAAACGGATACTGTTCTTTTCATCTGCAAGACCTCTTTTCTGTTTATGTAATATCAGTATAGTTGACTTTATGCCCTTGTAATAGCAGAATAATCTTGAGTTTTATAACAATATCGTAAAACACACATCAAAAACGGGGTGAGAACATGAAAAACGAGCGATATATCGCAAAGCGCGAACAATGGCGCGCAATGATAAGACAAAGAGATGACCGCTCGGAAATAGT
>CADCPU010000031.1 GCA_902803365.1 Oscillospiraceae bacterium | reverse complement strand
GTTTATTAAAGTTTAGAATAATTAGCTGTAACGGACCTTCTCGTATTCGGTCTTGAGTTCGGAGATGTCATCGCCGTTCGCTCTGAAGGCGGCCTCGATCTGCGAAGGTGAGGAGGCGTTCGTGACAGGCAGGCCTTTCTTCATGGCGTGGTGCACCTTTTTGTAGAACTGCTTTCGGATGCGGCGTTCGTAACCGGTACCGAAGTCCATGCTCTTTGTGATAATGGTCTTCTTGTCAGGACTGATATCCTCGATTGTATCGGTAAGGTTGTCGTCCTGGAGATTCTCGTCCTTCTTTTTGAACTTTGGTGCGTTCTGGAGAATGACGCGGAGAAGGTTCACGATGAAGAGGATGATGCCGATAATGATGAGGACTGCCAGGATCTTGATAGCGATATCGACCCAGGTGTCGACCTGGATCATCTTTTCTTCTTCAGGTACCTTCGGCTGCGGAGGCGTATCTATCTCGCCCGGGATGTCAGCTTCTTCAGGGAAGAAGATACCGAACACGCCTGCGATGGACTTGAATCCGTTAAATAGGATATCTGAGAGTGTTGCGATAGGGATGCATGCAAGTACTCCGAGTGAGATCGCGATGACTACTACAAGGCCTATGACGGTCTTGTTGTTCTGCTTCTTGAGGAGCGCAGCTGCTGACTTGGTGGACTTGTTTATCGAATGGAAATACTTCGCATCGAAAACGGCCAGCTGTCGCATGATGATGTACAGGATAACGATTATGATCGCGTGGATGATGATCGTCTTTGTTACCGATTGTCCGGCCGAGAAATAGTTCTGGTCTAAAACGGCTGCTTCAGCATTCCTCTGTGCGTTTACGTAGCCGCGTG
The DNA here is from genome assembly GCA_902803365.1 of Oscillospiraceae bacterium. The sequence continues at coordinate 5,436 of CADCPU010000031.1, read as the reverse complement.
AAGCCTTGTCGAGCTTGGTCAGGCTGAAGAGGATGAAGAGGACTATATGCGCGAGGCCCGATATTGCGATGAACTGTGAGTCGCCTGCGGAGAAGCGAGGGTTCAGTCTGTAGAATATCGAAAACAGTGTGTACGCGATCAGGATCGCTGCCAGATAGAACCTGTTGGCAGTTGAGTTGCCGAACTGAAGTGCAGGTATGTTGATCACTATGACAAAGAATGCCGCAGGGACCATCAGTTGCATGACGAGTATCGGGAACTGCATCTCAAGTCTTATCCTTCGGACAAAGGTATGAAGGATCGGGACGATGAGAGTAACGAACTGCGGATACATCGTTACATCGATCAGCAGGATGTAACTCTTGATGACCATGACGCAGGACAGGAGCGTTATGCCGATTATGGTCGAGAGTAAGATCTCGGACAGCAGGCTGTCGCGGACCGTATAGATCGTGCGGCCGTGCATGTTCTGTGACTTGTTGCTCTGTGAATTGATGCCGCGAAGATCAGTCATTTCCGACCACCTCCCATCTTGTGTATGATGATTCGATAGAAGGCTCGAGGGCTGCCTGAGGTGTGATCCTGTAAGCAGGCATGAGCCAGTGCAGGGAAGGACGACGTGCCTTGATGCCGGACAGGAGAGGACGGAACGAGCCGTCGAACTGAGGCGAGATCAAGAGGATAAAGTCGTCGCGATCAGTGGAAGGAATGTACTTCTCGAGTATCTCCGCGAACGGGATGACGGCCTTCTTGAGGTCGATCCTGGCAAGCTGGATAGCTCGCTCGTCCAATGTTGCGGAGCCTAAGTCAGTCTCGGAGATGACAGGCGCGTCAGTAAGGACATCGAGGCCGTTCGTGTAGACGGAAGCCGGGATGCCGAGCTCTGCGAGTTCGCGCAGGTAGGTGTAGGTGAGGCTGATCGATTTTTCGAGCAGGGAATAAGAGTGCTTCTGATTGTAGAACTCGAGGTTCACGAAAATGTGCACCTTCTGAGCGCAGGTCGAAGCATTCTGATTGACCATGAGTTCGCCCGTCTTGGCGCTGGCTTTCCAGTTGATGCTCTTCATCGGGTCGCCCGGGCCGTACTCGCGGATGCCTGCGAGCGTGAACGGATCAGTAAGAAGTGTCCTTCTGCACTGAAGCTCGCTGAGCGTTACTGATGTAAGAAGCCGGATGAGGTCGGTGTTGAGGACTTCCGGGAGAACGACAAGGTGTGAGTCGTTAGGGAAGTCGCGGGTGAAGCGCTCGGTCAGAAGAAGGTCGGATGTTGTGATCCCGACTCGCGGGAAGACGTAGTAGCCGCGCTTGCTGCACTGGGCCTTGATGCGGCGCGTGTGCTTGGAGAAGGCCTTCATCGTGAGCATATCTTCTCGGTAGAGGAGGTCTGACGCGGATGTGTTCAGCATGTCGTAGAACTTGAGCTCGCGCGGACACTCGAATTTGAGGATGATGAAAGGGAGCGGAAGGCGCTTCTTGTTTTCAGCCACTTCAACGAGCTCGATGTCCTCACCGTAGTTTACGACGTTCTTGGTGAAGTCGACCTTGAGGTGCAGGTTATCGAGCGCATGGATGCGGTAGTAGACGATCTCTACTATGAATATCGCAAGAAGGATTCCGATCAGTACGAATAATTCCATTTAATAAACCTCAGTTGCCAAAGTCCTCAGTTGGGCACGGGATGCTGTTCAAGATCCTCGTTACGATGTCTGCGGCGAGGTCGCGCTTGGACAGGAACTTGCCGTCCTTGGAGAGGGCGCCCTGTGAGCGGATCGTGAGACGGTGTGCGAGAACAGGTACTGCGAGTTCCTTAAAGTCGTCAGGTACGCAGTTTGACCTGCCTCTTACGAATGCGAGTGCCTTTGCGGCGGATACGAAAGCGAGGAGAGCACGAGGGCTCGCACCGACTGCGATGTCGGACGATTCGCGTGTTGCTTCAACGATGTTTGCTGCGTAATCGTAGAGAATGTCTGCGACGTAGATAGCCTTGGCCTGAGCCTGCATTGTCGCGAGCTCTTCACGGGATGTGACTGCCTGGAGCGTATCGAGCGGATCTTCTGTAGCGAAGCGCTTCATGATCGCGAGGCTCTCTTCGTGAGTGGGGTAGTCCATCTTGAGCATCATGAGGAAACGGTCGAGCTGAGCTTCAGGGAGCGGGAACGTACCCTGGGACTCGACCGGGTTCTGTGTAGCGATTACGAGGAACGGAGGCTGGAGCTTTTTGGTGTCGCCGTCGACCGTTACCTGTTTTTCCTCCATGCACTCGAGAAGGCTCGACTGAGTCCTTGCCGTTGCACGGTTGATCTCGTCAGCGAGGAGGATGTTCGTGAAGATCGGGCCCGGACGGAATACGAATCCGTTTGCCTCGCGATCGAAAAAGTTGATACCCGTCAGATCCGACGGCAGGAGGTCGATCGTAAACTGTACGCGCTTAAAATCGAGATCGAGTGACTGAGCGAGCGCCTTGGCGGTCTTTGTCTTACCTGTACCCGGTACGTCTTCGAGGAGAACGTGGCCTCCAACGAGAAGTGATACGAGCAGCAGCTCTATCTGCTTGTCCTTGCCGACGATAACTTTATTGACGTTTTCTATAAGTTTTTCTGAGAAAGAATTCATAAACAATACTGCCTTTCCGACCTGAGTCTGACGGGCGCGAAGCACCCCTTTTTATTTGATTAAAGCATACAATTTTGAACAAACCGTGATAACGGGAAAAACTCTAGAAAAAACACCGATAAACTTCAGAACGCTTGCAAATAGGCGCTTTGCGGTGTTTTCTCCTGTTGAGAAAGTCGGGTAAACGGCTCGATTTTGTCGGGTTTTCCGTTGCGGAAAAAACTAATACGATTTTCATAGAACGAGAAACGGGAGGTATGGTTATGCATTTTCGAAAAGCATCAAAAAAGACGATCTCACTCTGTATGTGCGCACTGATGGTCATGTCAGCCTCAGCCTGTGCAGGTGACAAAGAGACTCCTGCGACAACGGCTGCCACGACGGCCTCTGAGGAGACGACCGCCGCAACTGAGACCGAGCCAACCGAGCCGACAGTCTATGTGCACGGTGAGGAAGGATATTTTTCTCAGATCGAGAACGGCATAGCAACCGATGTTCAAGATCAGGGCTACACTCCCGACTGTTGGGCATATGCGACTTTGGATGTCTTAAGGCTGGGGAATCAGACGGTATACGGCAAAGACATCGAAGATATCACGGTCAAGGATATCAAGGAACTTACTTACGGTTACAAGGAAGAAGGCTTGAGCGTTGGCGAAGGTGAGCGCGCCAAAGATGTTGCAGGCGGCTCTACACAGTATGTTGTCTGGGTAATGGCTAACGGTTATAACGGATATACGGTCATTGAGAATCCTTGTCTTGAAAACGTCGATAAGTCTGAGAACGAGGATGACCCGTTTCATATCAAAGCGGTGACGCCTGATCAGATCAAGGAGATGTTGAGGACAAAGGGGGCACTGCCGGTAGCAATCAGATATGGCTCGGGAGTAATGCACTACAATGATTACACTCTCGTAAACGATGATACCTCTTACGAGAGAGACGACGGCGAAGCGATCCTTGAGAGTTATCTCGGACACGAAGCCATGATCGTGGGATATGACGATAACTTCCCGAAGGAGTATTTTGCTCAGTACGGACATCGTGAGCCTTCAACAGACGGAGCGTGGCTCTACAAGGAATCCCAGGGCGAGACCTGGGGCGACGGCGGCTATGCCTGGTTGTCTTACGATTCAAACTTTATTGTAGACGGATACGTCACGCTCTCCGATGCCTATTCCAAGGTGTTGAGTTACGACAACGCTGCAGGCGCCGGTCTCTCTACAGGTGATAAGACTACCGCTGCCAATGTCTATCACGAAGGAGGCAAGCTCGCTGCAGTCGGAACATATGTCGGTGTAAGCGAGACAATGCATGATTCCATCTACGGAATGCAGGATGAGGATCACAGCATCACTATCGAGATCCGCGATGCTGACTTAAATGAGGTGCTGGCAACCAAGACGGCGACATTTGATTATGACGGCTACTATGTGGTCGAGCTCGATGAACCGATCGAAGTTACTGACTTTGCGGTAGTCGTAACGTATAACGGCTATGCGCCGGTCGAGGGAAAGAATGAGGGCCGCATCCGTTCGGGCTTGAACTATTTTGCCAAGTCGGAGGCAGGTCAGTCCTTCATCCTTAACGGGGACGAGTGGATCGATGTGACGGATCCTTCTATCGTTGAGACTCTGGGTCTTCGTGAAGAACCGAATAACGTCTGCATCAAGGCGTTGTTTGTGGATTGATACATCGAAAAGTGTAATGAGCCGCCCCTTCATGGGGCGGTTTTTTTGTGCTGATCTTGCAGTCTTGATTTTTTCGAATAAACATAAGATAATATGTTGTTATATTTTACATTAAAGGAGTATCTCTATGAGAACAGATGGCATAAGCAAGTCTTTTGATCCTAATGAAGCTGAGCCCAGATTGTATTCTGAGTGGGTTAATAAAGGATATTTTGGCGCGAAAGTGAATCCTGACAAGGAGCCTTTCTGCGTGGTGATGCCGCCACCTAACATCACGGGACAACTCCACATGGGACACGCCCTGGACAACACCCTTCAGGATATCCTCATCAGATATAAGAGAATGAAGGGCTTTGAGACTTTGTGGGTACCGGGTACTGACCACGCGTCTATCGCAACTGAGGCTAAGATCGTTGAGAAGATGCGCGAAGAGGGTCTTACAAAGGATGACCTCGGTCGCGAAAAGTTCCTCGAGCGTGCTTGGGACTGGAAAAAGCAGTACGGCGGCAGGATCGTTGAGCAGCTCAAAAAGCTCGGTTCTTCCTGCGACTGGTCAAGAGAGCGCTTCACAATGGATGAAGGTTGTTCTGAGGCAGTTAAGGACGTATTTATCAAGTACTATAATGAAGGTTACATCTACAGAGGCGAGCGCATCATCAACTGGTGTCCTCATTGCCTTACATCTATCTCCAACGCAGAGGTAGATTACGAAGATCAGGCAGGTGCTTTCTGGCACTTGAGATATCCGTTCGAAGACGGTTCAGGCTATGTTGAGCTCGCTACAACACGTCCTGAGACTCTCCTCGGTGATACGGCTGTAGCTGTTAACCCTAAAGATGAGCGTTACAAGGATCTCGTTGGCAAGAACCTTATCCTGCCTCTCGTAGGACGTAAGATCCCTGTTGTTGCAGATAACTATGTTGATATCGACTTCGGTACAGGTGTTGTTAAGATCACTCCTGCACACGACCCTAACGACTTTGAAGTTGGACTTCGCCATAACCTCGAGGTGATCAACGTCATGACTGATGACGCTAAGATCACAGATGATTATCCGAAGTATGCAGGTATGGACAGATTCGAAGCTCGTAAGGCTATCGTTAAGGATCTCGAAGAGGGCGGATACCTCATC
>CADCPU010000030.1 GCA_902803365.1 Oscillospiraceae bacterium | reverse complement strand
TGGTGAGACTCGAACTCACAGTCTCCGGCTTGAGAGGCCGGTGTCCAAAACCAGTTAGACGGCAGGGCCGGAATTGATGCAGTCATAAGACTTGAAGAGGTCATACAACTGCGGTCACAATAATATCATCGATCTTGGTGTTCCAGATTGAAGCCAGAACGATGAAGTTATCGATGGTGGGCATAGCATCTCCACGCTGCCACTTGCAAACAGCGCCGGCCGTTATGCCGCAGGCATCAGTGATATCGGCAATGGTCATACCGGCGTCAATTCGCATCTTCTTTATATTTGCACCAGTAGCGATCATATCGATCGTTATCATGATTGATTTCCCCCTTTCATAAAAGTGTATTCGCTGAAAACTGCTGATGACCAGCAAGTGCTCCGAGTGGGATTCGAACCCACACTTGTGCGGGCTTAAACCGCATGCCTGCTGCCAGTTGGGCTACCAGAGCATAAGAAAAGAGCTCACCGTGGGATTCACGATGAGCTCTTTGGCAGCGAATACATCTTCTGAATGAGAGATTATGATAAATCGCAATGACAACTGGCTTCTCGTTTGTACCCACGCGAAACTGATCCCGTGCGCTCCCGCAGGGATTCCAGTAAACTTTCGTGTTTGTACAATGGGAAGTTTCTGAATATCATTGTGACTGTATCCTTTCTTTGATGTCGAGGACATTATAACACAATCTGAGAAAAATGCAATTGTACTACAGGTACAATAAAACAGACAAAACTTGGAAGAAATCGAACTGTGAGTTCGGATTCTCTGCTTTTCCTGACTGTCAGTTCGTGTTCTGTGTCAGAATTAGTTGCTATACTATTTGAGGATATCCTGAAAATGAATCAGATAATCTCATAAACTAGGCATAATAGGGCGAATAGAAGCCTTGTTTGTGCATACTATGTCGTGGTCAAATGAGAAATACTGGTTTATAATTGTAAGCATCACGTGAAAAAACGAAGGCGCCTTCCAATACTATACTTATTGGAGGTTTATGATGGTTTACGGAATTAGCTTTTGGATGTGGATCGGATATGATACGGAGAAGAAGACCTATCTATATGAGATGGGCGAGAATGCATTAGACCTACTGATTCAGATGGAACTCAGTGATTACTTTGAAGATCGCGACCTGGACTTGATTGTTCGATTAGAGAGAAAAGGAATGACGCTTGCAGATATGATGTCTGTGGTTAAACCTGGAACTAGTTGGGAAATAGCAGAGGAAAAGGCCGATCTTAAGCCATTAACAACATGGGAGATCGTCGATTTGATTTCAGATCGCGTTTTGCCCAGATATCAACAGGTTAAGCTTTTAGAGATAGTTCCGGATGAAGAAACAGTCTTTGATTATAGTAAAGATCGAGATAAAACCAAAGATGATCAGCTTGAATCTAAAACAGATCTCCTACTGGATATTACAATCCTGTTCGATCATGAAAAGTTGCAGTTTAAAGCCAGAGGACCGAAAGAGGCTTCCAAGATGCTCCGTGAAGTTTTTGAAACAAGACATATCTCTATGCTGGATCTTCCTGAGAATATATCTCTCGATCTGAGATATCTGCATCTTGGAGAGGCGAAGAAGATCGGACTGAATGGTGCAGTCTTGTTTGTGGAAGCGCTTAGAGAGTAAGTGAGCAAAGTAATGACTACAGGAATACCAGAAGTCATAGTTCGGCTTGTTGATGGACCTAGAAGACTCGGAGATTATGAAGTTTATAATGCAGATGAAGCATATAGGCTTTTGGCTAATGAATTGAGAGATGCAGACAGGGAGACTCTTATCGTCTTATGTCTGGATGCATGCCTCCGGCCAATCAATTATAACATAGTAGCTATTGGATCATTGCGTCAATTACAGATGCCTATAGCTAATGTTTTTAAGGTGGCAATTTTGTCTAATGCAGCATATATCATTCTAGCGCATAATCATCCATCAGGCGATCCAGAACCGAGTGACGAGGACATAGAGAATACCAGAAGAGTGAAAGAAATAGGAGAAATCCTTGGAATCCCATTGCTGGAACATATAGTTATTGGCAATGATGGGTTTGTGAGTATGTATATTAGAATGTAAACAAAAAAGGCTTCTTATGATTTATTCATAGGAAGCCTTCTTTGATTCAGCACTATTGTTTTATAGGGAGGATTTGAAATTAATTGACTTAAATGATGAAAAATGAGCGATCTTTTTGGTAGGGAGCGATCATTATTATTAGGAGCCTTTAAGTAATGCATTTATTTCTCAGACATGCTTATTGTAAATCAGTTGATTGAAATAGCCATTTTATTGCCAGCTTAATCGATCGATCCCATGTGTTCCAATCGTGTCCGCCTTGAAGTGAAACCCAAGTGACATCATATGATAGTTTTTTCAATTCTTCTGAAAAACTTTTGTTACTGTGATAGAAAGAATCTTCAATGCCACATGAAAGGAAAAAGCGGGGAAGATTTTCGTTTTGAGCCAATGAAGAAGCATACTGGCACCAGTTATAAGGAAGCCCATAATCAACAGCCATGTCTAGAGCTGACGAAAAAGCACAAACATGACCAAAGATTTCAGAATGTAACAAACCGGCTATAATACTTCCATATCCACCCATAGACAGACCGCCAATAGCCGTATCTTCTCGTAAAGATGATAGAGGAAAGGATCTTCGAGTAAACCAGATTAAGTCCTGTGATATGAATGCTCCGAATCTTTGAAGAGAGTCTGGGGAGTCAACAAAGAAGGAATTCTCTCCAGATGGCAAGATTACACAAAGATTGTTTTCACTTGCCCAAAGAGGAAGCCTGGTTCCTGTAATCCAGTCCATTCTATAGCCGTAGTAACCATGTAATAGATATAATGTCCGAAGAGGCTTAATCTCTTTTTCATTGCTATCAATAGAGGGTAGTTCCTGGTCGGTTGGAAGAAGAACATTTAATGATACAGTACGTTTCAATACATTGGAATAGAAATCACATTGAATAAAGGCCATAAGTGTCACCAACTAGTATGCTTTGTTTGTATTTTTACGATAGTAAGAAGGAGAAAACCCGGTATACTTCCGAAAGAGAATCGAGAAATGCTGAGAAGAAGTAAAACCGAGATACATGGCAATATCCGTAATGGAGCGATCAGTTTCCACCAGTAAAGATTGTGAAAGTGTTATTTTCTTTCGAATAATATATTCAATAGGAGGAATGCCTGTGGCTGCTTTAAACTTCTGCTTGAATCTGGATTCAGAAAGATTGACAAGTGAAGCAAGTTTGGCAATATCTGGCATCTCTTCCTTTGCTGAATTAATATAATCGATTACAACAGCAATA
>CADCPU010000029.1 GCA_902803365.1 Oscillospiraceae bacterium | reverse complement strand
GCTGAGCTCGCGGCCTCGATCTATGAGAAGGTACTGACCGGAAGCAGGCTGGCTTCGCAGGTCAGCGCGGACTTCCTGATCGATCTTATCGATAAGACCGTCACGGTACTCCTGGTATTCGTGATCTATAAGTATCTCCTGCCCAAGGATCTTGGCGAGAAGGTCAGGACCGAGGGCTGGCGCCAGACGCCGCTTGAGCCGGAAGAGCGAAGGATCGTGACCAAGACCAGGGTCCGCAGTGTATCCCTGAGGACCAAGCTCATGGCGGTCATTACGGCGGCATTGCTGGTGACGGCGATCGCTGCTATCGGTATCGGATACGGCCTTAACAGGGAGACGATACTCGACACTCACGCTCAGATAGGCGAGAGCGTTGCGGCGCTGGCTTCTACAACGATCAATCCGGATATGGTCGATAAGTATATCCTCGGAGGCGATTCCGTTCAGGGTTATACGCATACAAAGGAAAAGCTTCAGGAGATATTGGACAGCTCGGCGCTCATAAGATATCTGTATGTCTATAAGATAGAAGATAACGGCTGCAGGGTCGTCTTTGACACTGATTCCGAGGGAGTGAAGGGCGACGAGACCGGCAAGCTCATTCCGTTTGAGGATGCCTTTGACGAGAGGATCGAAGCGCTCAAGGCAGGAGAGGAGATCCCTTATGTGATCTCCAAGGATTCCTACGGTCATTTGCTGACTGTTTATACACCGCTCAAAGACAGAATGGGTAAGACCGTTTGCTATGTCGGAGTCGACATCACGGTGCAGTCGCTGACGGACAAGACTTTCGCGTATATGGTAAAGCAGGTCTCGCTCTTTACGGGTATCTTCGTTATGGTCCTCGCGATCGGCCTGTGGCTCGCGGACTATAACATCCTCATGCCGCTCAATTCCATGGCGCATGCGACGAGCGGCTTTGCGTTCAACACCAGACAGGCCAGACACAGGAGCCTTAAGAGGATCCGCGACCTTGACATCCGCACGGGTGACGAGATCGAGAACCTCTACTACGCGATCGCGAGCACGACCGAAGAGAGTATGGAATATGTTACGCGTATCAAGGAAGGCTCGAGGAAGCTCGAGCAGATGCAGAGCGGCCTTATCATGGTACTCGCGGACATGGTCGAGTCGCGTGACCAGAAGACGGGCGACCACATCAAGAACACTGCCGCTTATGTAGAGATCATCCTCGAGAAGCTCAAGGACGACAGGCTCTACGGCGAAGGCCTGACAGAGAAGTACATATCGGACGTAGTCAAGGCTGCGCCGCTTCACGATATTGGTAAGATCAAGATCCCGGATGCTATCCTTAATAAGCCGACCAGGCTCACCGATGAAGAGTACGAGATAATGAAGAGTCACACGACCGAAGGCGCGAACATCATAAGGCACGCGATGGAACTCGTATCGGAGTCGGGCTATCTTACGATCGCGGAGGAGCTTGCGCACTATCACCACGAGAAGTGGGACGGCTCGGGATATCCCGAGGGCAGGAAGGGCGACGAGATCCCGCTTTCTGCGAGGGTCATGGCGGTCGCGGATGTTTTCGATGCCCTGGTAGCTGTAAGGAGCTATAAGACATCGATGTCTGTCGAGGAGGCACTTAAGAGGATCAATGAAGGTGCGGGCAAGCATTTTGATCCGATCGTGGCGAAGGCTTTCCTCGAGAGTGAGGAGCAGGTCCGTCAAGTTGCGCAGAATCACGGAACAGGGCAATAAAACAACGTTTCGCCCTGAAGTTTTTTGGCGAATATGCGCAGAACAAACAAACCCTCTGCGGGTGTATAATTTAGGATATCAAAGATTTTCCTTAAAGTATTATAAGTCAGGTTGCCCTCAGGGGTTTTATCCGTCTCGCAGGAAGAGGTTTTTAAAATGGTTTACAATATCGGTGATAACGTTGTCTATGGCGGCAACGGAGTTTGCAAAGTAACAGAGATCAAGGAGATGAGCTTTTTCAACGAAGCTCCTAAGAAGTACTATGTCCTTGAGCCGATCTTTTCCAAGCAGTCGTCTACCCTTTATGTACCTCTCGACAATGAGGTAATGGTAGCTAAGATCATGCCTGTCATCGGTCGTGATGAGGCTTTGGAGCTCATCAAGTCCTTAAACGACGACAAGGTCGAGTGGATCGACGACAAGAATCTTCGTAAGGACACTTATAATTCCATTGTTGCCCGCGGCACACGCGAGGAGATCATGGGCGTCATCAAGGCGGTCTTGAGACAGCAGGCCCGCTTGAGTTCGGAAGGCAAGAGGCTCAACATGCAGGACGAGAAAGCACTCGTCGATGCTGAGACGCGAATGAACGCGGAGTTGGCGCTCGCGCTGGACATCAGGCCGGACGAAGTACCGGCGTACATCAGAAAAGAAGCAAAGATCGCCATCTGAGGCGATCTTTTTTTGCCTTTCTTGCGAATGTTATAAAAATGCCGCGGATCCGCAATGAACTAATGGTTGTTAATTTAGTGCAGACGTGATATAAAAGTATCGGGACAGGAAAGGTAGAATAAATGAAGATCAAAAAATATCTTGCGACGGTACTCGTATTGGCCGTCGGCTTGTCGGTATTCGGCACCGCTTGTTCCAATGACAAAGAAGATCCCGAAGCAACAAATTCACCACAGGAGGCCCTTGAGGCAGACAAGCTCATCGAAGCATCTGAGATGCCCGAAGAGCTCCCGGAGGGCGTGGAGTGGTATGACTATACTGAGCGCCCTGCGGCTTTCGAATATATAGAGCAGGACCCCGATACCCATATCTCATCTTTGGTAGCATCGTCGGACTCGATCTATGTAATTGCGGAGAAGATGCAGTGGGAACCTTTTAAGCTTTTTGACCGCGTCGTAAAGTTTGACAAGGACTGGAACGTCGTTAAGGAGACGGAACTTACGCTTCCTGAAGGCTATAATCTTCTCAGCATCAATGATAACGGCGGCGAACTGTATTTCTACGGCTTTATGGACTCAGGAGAATATTTCTTCTGTCCGTTCAATGAGGATTCGGGCGAGCTCAAGACATCGGATATGACCATATTCGACGATCTGTATTCGGATGTTCTGAAGGTCGGCGACAAGGTCGTTTTGCTCACCAAAGACGATAAATTGCAGATCAGAGACAGTCAGGGCAAAGAGGAGATCGGAACAGTAGATCTTTCTCAAGTAATAAATGATGACGGACTGGTCAATTTTTACAATATAGGAAGAGCCGGTGAGAAAACTGTTATCCTCGAAGCTTGTACAAATTGCAACAATGAAGTGAGCGTTGATCTGTTTTACTGTGTCGACATTGAGACAGGTGAGATCACCAAGCTCAAGGATGCAGAATTTATGCCTGCGGGAACCCGGCAGGTTTATTACATCAACGATTCCACTCTTGCGATAAACGACAACGGTATCTATAAGATCGATATCGAAAACAAGTCAAACGAGCTCATACTCTCGTTTAACTGCGCCAACTGTAACCGTTATATCCTTAAGAATTCGAAGCCGATCGCGATGGATGACGATAACATGACGTTCGTCTATGTCAACAAGGCCATGGATGTCCCATATGGTCAGCCGGGCTCTCTAATCTACTCGCTCGACAGGGCGGACAAATACGAACAGAGCGGCAAGAAGGTAATATCGGTCGCTTCAACGGAGCCTTTGAGCTTTGAGACGGCGGAGGCCATCTACCGCTATAATCTGGCAAGCGATGATACGTATGCCGTTTTCGATGACAGATATACGGTGGAGCTGGAGCTCTGGGAAGGCGACGGATATACGCCTGACGAGAAGGCTTTTATGACCGCGGAGGCTTACGGCAGATCTTACGACCGGCTCAAGGTCGATCTTGTCGCGGGTGACGGTCCTGATCTTTTTATCGGTAAGGACTTGAACCTCTCGCTTTCCGACAGTCAGTATCTGGTCGATATGAAGGACCTGATCACGGCTGATACGGATCCGGAGTTCTTCAGCAATGTCTTTGACGCGAGCGTAGTCAACGGCGGGCTCTATCAGGTGCCGCTCGACTTCTATGTCGAAGGCCTTACGGCGAGCGCTGACAAGTTCGGAGGCAAGAGCGGCATGACGTTTGAAGAGTACGATACGTTTGTTAAGACCGTATGTAACGGTATGGATCCTTGTTACGACCATGTTCCGGGCTTCTCGCGTTACAAGATCGCTACTGATCTCTTCGCCGGGATGCATGACGAGTTCATTAAGGACGGCAAGATCGACGTTAATAACGACGCTTTCAAGGCGATCCTCGATTATTGCGCGAACCTGCCTAAGCAGTCCTACACGCTGGACTATAATGATCCGGGCGAATACGAGATCTTTATTGACGAGGTCAGTGCTCTCCCGGTACTTTGGGGCAAGGTCGATGATTACAATGAATTCGCCAATCAATGCCTAAAGGGTGACATTGCTCTTTGCGGAACGCCTTCATATGACGGAAGAAGCGCAGTCGCCCAGGCGATCCTCACGTGTTCGGTCACGAGCAATGCGGAAGATGTCGATAAATGCGCGGAATTTGTAGATATCCTCCTGTCGGATGAGGTCCAGATGCTCACGGATCTGGATGCGATCCCTGTCAACAAGAATGCGCTGAGTATGCTTGCCGGTATAGAAAATAAATACAATAATGAGACAGAGGAGCAGTATGGCGATTATTCGTACGTTGATTATGATGATGAACTCATAGATTCGTTTATAACTTATCTCGAGTCCGCGACAACGGGCGCAGTCAGCGACAGGACGATCGACATAATAATCTACGAGGAGATACCTGCTTATCTTGAGGGCCAGAAGACCTTCGAGGAGGTCGCAGAGCTCATCAACAACCGTGCGACGACGGTGTTTGAAGAGCGTAAGTGACCGCCGCCCTGCGAAAATCATTTTTGCTTTTTGGGCGCGTGTTGGCCTTTTTCGCGAAAAAAAGATGAAAAACACAAAGAAATAATACAGATTTATTTGGAAAAATGTTATATACTCTATAGGTGGAAATTTGGGTTTCCATTTAAACAGAAGGTATGACCTGTTTTGAAGACGGGTCTTTGAATACCAAATAATCTATAGAAAAGAGAGAAGTAGAATTATGGCAAAAGTTGATTTGACCAAGTACGGCATCACCGGTACAACAGAGATCATCCACAATCCTTCTTACGAGGTTCTCTTCGCAGAGGAGACAAAGGCAGGCCTCGAGGGATACGAAGTAGGTAAGGTAACAGAGCTCGACACTGTTAACGTTATGACAGGTATCTACACAGGCCGTTCCCCTAAAGATAAGTACATCGTTATGGATGCTAACTCCAAGGATACAGTTTGGTGGACATCCGATGAGTATAAGAACGACAACCACCCTATGACAGAAGAGACATGG
>CADCPU010000028.1 GCA_902803365.1 Oscillospiraceae bacterium | reverse complement strand
CCGCATGATCGCAGCAGACGGCGAAGGCGCTACAAAGTTCCTCGAGGTCATCTGCAAGGGCGCTCCTACGGCAGAAGACGCTAAGCTCGTAGTTACATCCTGCGCACGTTCACCTCTTTGCAAGACCGCAATCTTCGGTGAAGATGCAAACTTCGGACGTTTCATCACGGCTTGCGGATACTCCGGTGCAAACTTCGACCCTGATAAGCTTGATATGTATATCGGAGATCTTAAGGTATGTGAGAACGGAGATGCAACTATCACGGATGAAGAAGCTGCAGCAAAGCTTCTCGCCGAGCACGATGTTACGATAACGATCGATCTTAAGAGCGGCGACTTCTTCGATCGTATGTACACATGCGATTTCTCATATGACTACGTTAAGATCAACGGACGTTACAGAAGCTAAAGAATATATCAAAAAAGGTAAAAAACGGACTACAACAGCAGTTGCAGTCCGTTTTTTGCATACTAATTATTAATGATTTTGTTTTCGAAATAATCATCTACATTATCATATCCACTTAAAGAAAAATCATCCTTTATGCTAATAGATTGCTTGATACCATCATCAGACACACAAAAAAACGGTGCCCTATCGGGCACCGTCAAAAATGCTTCGATGTTCGATCAAAACGGCAGTATCCTCGCCTTGATGCACTTATCCGTAAACTCAGGACTTCTCGTAAATCCGAATACGACATCACTTCTGTTGGCGCCCTGTGCAAGTACGCCGAGCCAGTATGTCATACCGTCAGAATCAGGTTCACGGTCCATGAATGTTGCATAAAGCCTTGTGAGGAATTCATTATCGTCAAGCTTCATGTTGTTCATCTCTTCACTGAGGAAGAAAGCAGCACCGACGAACTCACCCGAGCAATGGAAATTGGAGAGTTCTTTAGCCCAATATTCCTTACCGTCCTTATCGGACTCACGCTTCATTGCTGTTGTATACATACGCTCTACAAAGGCATAAGTATCATCCGTAGGCTTGATCTCGACCTTAGCTGCCTTATCACCGCCTGATCTGATACCGTACTTGGCACATGTATCAGCCCACTCCTGCGAGAAGATGAATCCGTTTGCAACTGTTGCTCTGTCCATAGTGCCTGTTGCAAGCTGATCGAGCCAGTACTTCATTCCTTCCTCATCAGGATCTCTGTCAAAGAAAGTCTTATAAAGGATAGTTACGAAGTCATTATCGGAAGTCTTTCTGTCAATGAACTCTTGGCTGAAGATAAAGCCCTGAGCAACCTCAGCTCCGCTCCTGTTGAAATTGTAGAGTTCATCGGACCAGAACTTTGCACCCTCTTCCTCAGGATCACGACCGAGTACGAACTTGTAGATGCGGTCTACGAAGTTCCTGATATCGGAATTGTCATTCGGGATCGGAGTAGCAGTTGCGCCCGGTGCCTGAGTAGGTTCTGCCGCCTTCGTAGGTGTTGTAGTGGCTGTTGCAGTAGGTGTTGCAGTAACTACCGGCTTTTCTCCGATTATGATATTTACAAAATCAGAGTAATGACACTCATATTTATCGTAGACTTCAACCCAGACTTTTCTGTTACCCTGAATGTTATCGAGTCTGAACTTATTAGACGTCTCTTTCATCAACAGAGCATCTCCGTCTTCTCCCGTACTTGTATCAACAACTGACCATTCGTACCTGAGATTTGTAAGATCCTTACCTGTAACAACAGCCTCAAGGTCTACGGAATCTCCTTTTTTGATATAGATATCTTCTCCGAGTTCAACTTTCATATCATTCTTTATCTTTACATCATAACCGAGCCATTCAATCACACCGTTATCAAATTCAACATTGAAGTAATAATATGCATACCCGGTCACATTCTTCAATTCAAGCTTATCGGTGCCTTCTGTAACTACCTTGTAATCAACATATCCGTTTTCATCTCTTATCTCTTTTTCCCAATACATCTTGGTCACTTTTCCGGCGACGATCTCGTAATCAGCCTCGATGGTACAGTTACCATTATAGTCGACGTAGATTACCGGATGCTCTGTCTGACCGTCAGCACGCTTTAATAAGAGAGGAATTACGGTAAAATATTTTTCGATCTCGTTTCCGTATTTGTCAGTAACGATAAAGATAAAATCGTAAGTCTTATCAAGCTTAGGGATAGTATAAGTCGGACCATTAGCACCTGCGATCTTAACAGGATCTTCACCGCTATTATTATCTAACCATTCGTATTTAATTCCGGTCATATCATTTGCTTTTATAACCGGTTTGATTGTAAACGGCTTATTATATTCACCTTCAATTGCTTCGCCGTCTTTACCGATCGAAACATACAAGCCGTTATCAACAGTAATATAATACGGTATTGTGTAAATATCTTCATCGAAGGTTACATTACAATAATAAGCAGTTGTCTTATCGGCTTTAACACTAAAGACTGCATTTGTAGACAAGACTTCGTCATCTTCACTCAGCCATGTATATGTGATAGGAACATCTCCCTTATTATATATTTCAGGGGTCAGTTCCAGTTTTTCTCCCGGTTTACAGGAAATATTCTGTTCGCCCTGAACAGCCACATCACACTTTACGATCTTGAATTCTGCAGTATCGATATCTTTGCTACTTGCGATGTAGAAATATACCGGTACATTCTTCTTTCCGATAAAGCCTTCGAAAGGATCGTCGATGGTGTTATTAAACTTCGCATCATAGATACCTGCATACAAGTCCTCATTTTCTTCCAACACTTCCAAACGATATCCGCAGTTTTCCTTCGGAGTAAAGACAAATTCGTTTCCTGCCTCTTTACTGCAGACATAATCGAGATTGTTTTTCTCATTCAGTTTTACTTCGATAAAACGTGCTTCCAGGTTCTGATCATATATATCTGCCCTTACCGCAAACGGTGACAACAAAAGTACCGATGCAATAACAAGAGATAAAAATGATTTTTTCACAGTACCACCTCCATATAAAAACATAACTACAGTGATTATAAGATATCTGAGAAATTATTAGAATATCTGATATAAAAAAAGACCTGTCTCCAGTTCTGGGAGGCAGGTCTTCTTGTTTGCTCTTAAGAGTTTATCAGAACGGGAGTATCCTTGCTGCGATACACTTATCCGTAAACTCAGGACTTCTCGTAAATCCGAATACGACATCACTTCTGTTGCTGCCCTGAGAGAGAACACCAAGCCAGTATGTCATACCGTCAGAGTCAGGTTCACGATCCATGAACGTTGCATAAAGTCTTGTAAGGAATTCCTTATCATCGAGCTTCATGTTGGTCATCTCTTCACTGAGGAAGAATGCAGCACCAACGAACTCACCTGTACAATGGAAATTCGAGAGTTCCTTTGCCCAGTACTCTTTACCGTCCTTATCAGATTCACGCTTCATAGCTGTTGTATACATACGCTCTACGAAAGCATAAGTTGCATCAGTAGGCTTGATCTCAACATTTGCTGTCTTGTCGCCGCCTGATCTGATACCGTACTTAGCACATGTATCAGCCCACTCCTGTGAGAAGATGAATCCGTTTGCAACTGTTGCTCTGTCCATAGTGCCTGTTGCAAGCTGATCGAGCCAGTACTTCATTCCGTCATCATCAGGATCTCTGTCAAAGAAAGTCTTATAAAGGATAGTTACGAAGTCATTATCGGAAGTCTTTCTGTCAATGAACTCCTGGCTGAAGATGAAACCCTGAGCAACCTCTGCACCGCTCCTGTTGAACTTATAGAGCTCATCGGCCCAGAACTTAGCACCTTCTTCCTCAGGATCACGACCGAGCACGAACTTGTAGATACGGTCTACAAAGTTCTTGATGTCGGAATTCCGGTTTTCTTTCTCGCCGGTAGCAGGTGTCGGAGTAGGCTTCTCTCCGATGATGATATTTATCTCGTCAGAAAACTCTGTCTTGTGCTTATCAACAACAGAGACGATTACTTTTCGATCACCCTGGATATCAGTCAAGGTAAGTGTATCTGAATTATTACGGAATTCAATGTATTCGCCTTCATCATTCTCAGATACATCCTTAACATACCAGGTTATCTTGCTGTCATCCAGATCGCCGCCCTTGATGTCGGCTTTCAGTTCAACAGTATCTCCCTTTTTGATATAAACATCTTCACCAAGTGAAACTTTAATATCATTATTTACGATCACTTCGTATGCAAGGAACTGCGTTTCCCCGTTTTCGAATTTGACATTAAAGTAATACATGTTGGATTCCTTGACATTCTTAAGTTCAAGTTTGTCGCTGTTTTCCTTTACGACATCATATCTTTCTGTCTCGTAGTTATAAACCTCCCAGAATGAGCCGACTTTTTTGCCGTCAAGGAGCTTATAATCTGCAGTGATAGTAGCATTTCCGTTATAGTCAACAAATATCTGTGGAATGTCCGCAGAATCATCGCCTCTGACCAACAGCTTAGGATAGACACTAAGATAGCATCCGCTGAAATTATTATACTTATCTATTACTTCAAAGTAGAAAGAATATGTCTTATCAACATTATCGATCGTAAAAGTCGGACCGGTTGCACCTTCGATCTCCTCTCCGGTCTCTTCCCAATACCATTTATATTGCATGCCGCTCATATCCTTAGCCTTGATCTCAGGCTTGATGGTATATGGCTTATTGTATTCAACTTCATTATCATCGAACGAGACAGAAAGCTCGTTATCGACCTGAATATCAAACAACTTCTGGAACTCAACGTCACCGACAGATACATCACAATAATAAATTGTATTTGTATTTACCTTGATCGTCAGACTGTCAGAACCTTGGGCACTTGCGATAATATTTAAATCTTCGTCTTTCCAAGTGTATTTTACGTCTTTATCAGTACCGTTAAAAACATCGACTGTCAGCTTGACCGATTCTCCATAAGGCTTACAGATCGTTTGAAGTGTATTGATTCCAAAATCAATAGATACTACCTTAAACTTAATTTGGGCATCGCCAAAAGAACCGACATAAAAATATACAGGTTTTCCCTTATTGGCAACAAAACACTGTATCGGCTCGGAAATGCTGTTATCAAATTTTTCAGGATCGTTGACATATGTATATAAAGAACTATCCGCACCCTCAATGATATCAAGTTTATAAGCACCATTCTCCGGAGCTACAAATTTATATAAACCGGCACCATCATCACTATTTAAATAATCCGATTCATATACGGTATTCGCCTTCACCTCCGTATAATTGGCCTCTCTCTGCTGATCATACATATCAGCACGCACCGTAAGCGGAGCAAAAATACACGTCACCGCCACGATCAAAGACAACAATTGTTTCTTCACTGTACCACCTCCATATAAAAAAGATAACTGGGATAATTATAAAATATCTGCGATAAAGATTAAATATCTGACATAAAAAAGACTATAAAAAACTCCGGGTGTCACACAAACACCCGGAGCCTATAAAGATCATATTAATCATTCTGTTCTGCCGGTTTTATCACAAATCTGAACGTCTCTTTGTAAGGCACATTCTTCTTGAGCGGCAACTGCGACTTGTTTGTCTTCGTTCGCTCGATCTCCTTGGAACAGAAATCAAGGAACAACTCACAATAATCATTCTGCATCAACTCTTCCTGATGCAGATATTCATTCATCTGTTCAGGTGAATAAGGAAGGATCGTAAAGTCGAACTTCTCTTCACCATCACGCGTAACCCTGATGCTGTCACCTTCTTCATTCATGAGGATGACCGTTGACGTATCAGTATGAGAACTGTTCTCGGCAGGACGCGCATACGGGTGATAGATCTCGCCTGCGGATGCTTTATAGATACCGAAGCGTGTCGCATTCTTACGATCGTAATAAGACTCACCCGGACCTCTGCCATACCACTTACAGAAGATCTCATCCTTGACCGGAACTCGAACACCGTAGCGGACCATATCGTACTTAGGCGTAAACGATAGTGTTATCTTGAGCTCGTTCTGAGGGAATACCTCATAACAGAGGATGACGTCTCCCTTCATTGCAAAGGACTTATATCTGCTGATCATATGGAAAGCATCAGTCGTGCTTCCGTAATCGCAGCCGACGAATTCGAGGGAATCCTGGATAGCCTCATAATCGCTGTCCTTGGAGAAGATAGTCTTAGCAAGGATGAAGCTCTTATCCGTTCTGTCGATATTTGAAGGACAACGGTAGAAGCTCGGGATAAATCCTCCCATAAGGAACTCAAAGTCTCCTGCCTTGATGTGGTCGAGAGAACCCGTTGTACGATTAAATCCGAAGCTTACGTTGTCTTTGCTTACGATGATACCCTGAGGCATACCGACTATATCAAGCTCGCCTCTTGCAGCTGCATCTTCACGCATGATCTCAGTAGCGGACACCTCTCCGTCAGCTGCGATGATCATATTATCTGAAGGTGCTGCAGGCTCGACAACAGGAATCGTTTCACCGATAGGAGCAAGTCCCGTAGGCTCTTCTGAAGAAGTCTCGAGATCAGCCGATGAGAATACAGGAAGTCCGCCGTCATCAACGAGTTTTTTGACAGAGAAGGCATTGAGCGCACCGAATGTCTTACCCGTAGCAATTGGTGAAGAAACTTCTTCTGCGAGGACCTCCTGGAAGAATGCGACCTCCTGGCCTTCCTTGGAATAGAAGCTGTCCTTGGCAAGCTTTAAGCTGATATCGAAGATGAGCTCATGAGAGAGCGCTTCGTTATACATATTGATATATTTCTGGTTGCCGTTAGCCCAACCGTCGCGCAGATACTTATCTGCTTCGAGATTGAACTTGAGCGTTCTGGTTCCATAAGGCTCGATCTCGTTTACAGATCCGTTGCCTCGAGCGATGATATTACCGCCCAAGAGGAGTTTCCACTGGAGTATGAGTTCATCCGTATAAGCAAACGGATGGATATTACGCATAGTAAGAGATGCCGGATTATTCGGATCCGGGAAGATACTGATCATCTCACACTGCTTCTTGATATCAAAGTAGATCGGGTGCGGATTACGGTCTGCATCAACGATACCCTGACCGATGCTGCTGCCCGCACGTGTCTTGCCGCCTTCGAGGTCAGCCTGATGGATCCACTTGTAATCAGCGTCATCATCTTCGAAGTTCGTACGTCCCGGAATGCTCTTGAAGAGGTTAACGCCCGTCTTGTTGCGCGCGAAAATAGTCTTTCGATCAAGACAGATATCCTGCCAAGGACCGAAGACCTTACCTGCCTCACTCGGGAACGGCTGAAGGTCGGACAACTGTCCGTTATCGTTTTCGCAGTACCAAGGTCTCGTATCGTCGACGACCTCGCACTGGTTCTTTATCGTCTTACATTTCTCGATGTCGAACTTGTAGTTCGGGAATCCCCAGCAAACGATCGAAGGATGGATCATGTGCGTCTCGACATAGTCGAACATATATCTCCTGTCGGCCATCGCGAAAACATAGAGTCCGTACTGATCGCAGAGGTTCAAGAGCATGTCGCTTACAGGAAAAGCCTGAACGATAATGCCGTTGATACCGCAGCGCTTCATAAGGATAACATCCTGACGCATGCGGCTCAGAGGAACTGCGATACCGTTCTGAGGATCGAATTCATAGTACTTCGTGAGCATCAGAGGAACTCGTCTCTCATTGATGTTGAGCTTATCAAGGATGACTTCAGTAGTTCTGAAGCCGAATCTTCTCTTCTTTGCGCAGATGACACGGCCTTCGTTATCGAGGAGCTCGAGAACGACATCATACTGAACCGGCGTAGCATCAGACCACTGCGCTACGTTGACAGCGATGGCCTGCATTCCGAATACGGCAGAAGACTTCGCATCGACCGTACCTTCGATCTGCTTCTCGATATTGAGCTTAACGAACGGAAGCTTATAAGGATCATAATCTCCCCTTGCCTCCAATACAGATGTCCTGACCTCGAACGGCATCATGTAATCCGTGTGGTTCGTGATCTTGACGTCTATGAATATCATGTAGTCGCCGCGGGAGATCTTGGCTACGCTCTTACGCTCGGAGCCTGTCTCGTCCAATGCGAGCTGATTTACATATGTATTAGGGATGTTGCTGCACTTGATATGGAAATTACTCATCTCAAGAAGCGGCTCGAGAGTGATCGACAGAGGTCTGAAGATACCTGCAAAACCGAAGTTCTGGAGTTCTTTGATGATCTTGCCGTTGCTGTCACGGTCGTAAAGATTAACGAGGATAACAAGGCAGTTGATACCTACCTCGGCCTTGTCGGACAGCAGGAGACGCTTATTTGTCAGCACGGAATGTGATGTGCAGATCATCTCACCATTCAGGTAGACTTCGAAGTTACCCGTGATACCGGACATCTCAAGATAGATGGCGCGGTCGATATCCTGCTCATCAAATACGACCGAAGTCCTGTAGACACCGATCGGATCCTCATCGCCTGATGAAGAATTATAATAAACCTTATTGTTAATGCTGTTGTCGCGAAGCTCGCGGTCTTTTTCGAGCCTGTCCGAGAAATCATACAGAAGATTCTGCGGAAGTCCGTAGCCTTCCGTCTGCCATGTTGACGGCACATTGATCATAGCCCATTCGCTGTCATCAAAATCGCGGGTATCAAATCCCATCGGAATGTCGTCAGCATTCTTGGCCATGAAAAAACGCCATGTATCAAGGCTTCGCGAGTACGGAGACCTTATGAGACCAAACTCAGGCATCTCCCTCTCTGCGTATATGTAATCAAAAGATTCATATGGCAAAAAACAGTCATTAGAATATGTAAGATCCATTTTTAACTACCTTCCATCGCCTTTCATTATTGATCGGCTATAATATCGGACGTTATTATTCTAGCAAAACTAGGTTTCAAACATATTACAGTTGTGTTTTAGAAGTTCATCCCAGCCTTTGACCGCAAGCGTCGCCTCTTCACTCATCACAGGCCAATCGTGCGCCGATATCGAGTCATAGATCGCGACTACGTTGAATCCGCCCTTGCGCGCGCCCCTTATCGCTGTCAGCACGTCCTCGAAAACGGCACAATCCTCAGGCTTCGTACCGACTGCCTCAGCCGCAGCAAGATAGACATGCTCCGAGTTCTTTCCGCCCGGGAAATCCGCAGAATGCAGCACCGCCTTGAACAGATCCGCGATGCCGTGTGTCTCAAGCACATGCTCGATAAAAGATCTCGGCTCCATCGAAGTTGCGATCGCCATCGGAACGCCCTGTTCTTTGAGCATCATAAGATAATCCCTCGCGAAGGGCTTAAGCTTAACCTCATTGTCGTAGAAATCCCTGGAGAGCTGAAACCACGCCTCGATGACCTCTTCAGGCGTCTCATCAAGCCCGTATCTTGCGATCGTATATTCTGCGCCGTCCTGCCAGCCCATCGACTTTACCGCATCGGTATAATCCTTGGTACACTTATGCCCGCGCTCCTCCAAAAAGCGTTCGTCGCACTTCTTCCACATCCACATCGAATCAAGAAGTGTTCCGTCCAGATCAAATATTGCCGCCTTGGGTATATACATTAAGAACTCCTTTTTATTAACTTCTGCTTATTATACATCTTCATATATTGGATTTCGGGCATTTTTGAGTTTTTTGAAAAAAACTCCAAACCTTTAAGGTTCGTTTTAAGTTACAAGTTTAACATTGGAACCATGAAAGGAGTTGACACACTATGACAGAACTCAACGATAAGAATTTCATCAATAACGAACAGACAACAACCTCTACACCTGAGGTCAAGAAACATAAGAGCGGAGCAGGAAAAGTGATCGCACTCGCACTCTGTTGCTCCCTGGTAGGAAGCTCGCTCGGCGTAGCAGGAACAGCCTTCGCATACAACAAGCTTTTCGACAAGTCCTCAACATCATCCGCGAAGAGCACACAAACCTCCACAGTCCTTGAAGGCAAGCGCGACAAAGCAGCCCTCCAGGTATCCTACGTTGATACGAGCAAAGAGATGACTCCTGCTGAAGTATATGCCGCAAACGTCAATTCGACAGTAGGTATCACGACTGAGATAACCACCAACTACTTCGGATATCAGACAACGACACCTGCTTCAGGTTCAGGATTCATCCTCACGGAAGACGGCTACATCGTAACCAACTACCACGTAATAGAGAGCGGCAGCTCGATCAAGGTAACCCTCTATGACAATTCGGAATACAAGGCTGAAGTAGTCGGCTACGACGAGAGCAACGACCTCGCGATCTTAAAGATCGACGCATCCGGCTTAACTCCGGTAGTCCTTGGCAGTTCCGACAACAT
>CADCPU010000027.1 GCA_902803365.1 Oscillospiraceae bacterium | reverse complement strand
GTGGTGCATGTATCTCTTTGTGTTATCAGTATCAAGACCCTCAAGATTCTGAGCCTCAGACAAAGGAGCAAGAGTACAGATATTTACTACCTGTGTCTGTCCTCTCTGGAAGAGGGATGAACCGTGAACTCTAGGGATGAGTCCGACATCACAGGACAAAGGTCTGATCTGATCGAGTGCACGACCGTCTACACGAACATGCTCTCTGAAGAGATAATCACGAACGACCTTCTTCTCGAGCTTGTAGATAGCATCAGGAGCCCAGGAAGAAAGACCCTCTTCCTTCTCTTCGAGGAGGTTTGCAACCTCTTCCTGAAGTGCAGCAACGTTAGCATCTCTTACACTCTTATCGTCAGAAAGAACTGCCTGACGCATCTTGTCCCAGCCGTATTCCTTAACGAGAGCAAAGATCTCCTCAGGAACGTCTGCGGAATCATATGTGAACTTAGGCTTGCCGATCTCAGCAACGATACCGTTGATGAACTTGCAGATCTCCTTACATACTTCGTGACCATCAGCGATAGCCTGAAGCATTACTTCGTCAGGTACTTCGTTAGCGCCTGCCTCAACCATACAGATCTTTTTCTCTGTGCATGCGAGTGTTACATACATATCAGAGATCTTTCTCTGCTCTTCTGTAGGGTTGATGACTGTCTTACCGTCGATCAAACCAAGAACTACACCACCGATAGGTCCCTTCCAAGGGATATCGGAAATTGCGATAGCAATGGATGTACCGATCATAGCTGTGATCTCAGGAGAGCAATCCTGATCAACAGACATAACGAGGTTGGAAACTACAACATCGTTACGGAGATCCTTAGGGAACAAAGGTCTGATAGGACGGTCGATAACACGGGATGTGAGGATAGCCTTCTCAGAAGGTCTTCCCTCTCTCTTGATGTAACCGCCAGGGATCTTACCTACTGCGTACTGCTTCTCTTCGTAATCTACGGAAAGAGGGAAAAAGTCGATGCCTTCCTTAGGCTTCTCGGAAGCTGTTACTGTGGAAAGGATCGTTGTGTCGCCGTACTTAGCAAGAACTGAGCCGTTAGCGAACTGAGCAAGTCTTCCGGTCTCGACCACAAAGGGACGACCGGCAATGGTTGTCTCGAAAATCTTTTGCATAATATTCTCCTTGTATTTTTTTGTACAGGAGGTAGCTTGCAGATTCATCCTTCGATACGGGCTCGAGGGATCAATCTACACACTACTCCCCTTGTACTTGATTACCAATCTATTATATACCAACTTTCAAAATTTAATAGCACATTATTTTTTTGCACAAAATGTTTCGCGCAAAATGTCAGAAATTATGCGTTTTTCAGGCATATGTCAAATTTTCGTTATTGAACACATATATAAAAATCTGTAAAATCACTTATGGAGGGTTATTATGCAGTACATCGACGAGGGTTTATATAAGTTTAATTGTGCCTGCACGGAATATAAGGGTGGTTCCTTTAACGAACTGCAGGATTTTGTTTCCTATGCTAAAGAACTTGGTATTGGTAAGATCGACGAGATCATCTACGTCAAGGGTAATCCAACGGAACCGGTGGTTCTCTACTCAGAAAACGCAGATCTTACAGGATGCGAGAAGTTTTCCCTTAGAAAGCCTTCAATGGATGACATCCTTGAATTGCAGCTTACAATGCTCCCGGGCAATAAGATCTCTGAAGAAGATAATCTTGCCGTAATCAAGGCATTCCTCAATACGGTTTTCTTGAGCGTAAATTCCAATCGACTCACGATAATCTCCAAGTTTAACCTCATGCATGACGAACTCACCGGTATCCATAACCAGAATTACTTCATGCGCAATCTCTATGAGATCACAGGCAAAGGTCTCGCTGCTAATTACACCGCATTCTATATGAATATCCGCAACTGCCGATTCCTCAACAAGGTTTTTGGTAACTATGCTACTGATGAGATCATCAAGTATTTTGCTGTTAACTTCGATGCTATGACAGATAAGGAAAACGGCGAATGTCTCTCCAGACTCGGCGGTGATTTCTTTACTCTTCTCGCACTTAAGGAGAATGTCGACAAATATGTAAAACTCCTCACTTCCTTCCCCGTAGATTTCACTTTCGGAACAGACAGGATCTCATATACTATATCGCTTCGTGCCGGTGCTGCTGCACTGACTCCGTTCTTTGATACCCCTGATAAGATCATGTCTGCGATAACCGCTGCATTCAGTCTTACAAAGTCAATAAAAGAAAACCCTGCTATCGTGTTCTATGATGCAAGGATAAATGACGAATACTACGAATCCAGCGATGTTGAGCGCGATCTTCGCAAGGATCTCCATGATGAGAAGCTCCTTGTATATTATCAGCCTTACATCAAGGTATGCCAGGCTACACATACCGAAGCTATCGTCGGATGTGAAGCACTTCTCCGCTGGAGACGTATGGACAGGATGATCACCCCTGATGAGATCATTCCTATCGCCGAGCACGGCAAGTTCATCTCAGAGATCGATTTTTATGTACTCGATAAAGTCTGCCAGAAGATCAAAGATCTCAAGGACCGCGGAACACCTGTTGTCCCTGCTTCCGTTAATTTCTCTGAATTCGACCTCAAGATCAACGATCTTGCATCAAGGATCATTGGTCTTATCGATTCGTACGGAGTAGATCACTCTCTTATCTGGATCGAGTTCAATGAAACTGCTTTTATGAGCGAACCTTTCCTTATGCAGTTTGTTATCGACGAGTTACATGCTGCAGGCATAAGGGTCGGTATTGACAACTGTTCTGACAGTTTCTTCTCATTCAAGACTCTTACCGGATACAAGTTCGACTATATCAAGATCGATTACAGAAGTATCGACACCAGCGATTCCAAGAAGCTTACAGTCCTTAACTGTGTTATCCATCTCTCGAAAAAACTCGGTATCGACATAATCATCGAGGGTATCAGTAATGACGATCTTATCGATGAAGTTAAGAGTACCGGATGTACGATCTTCCAGAGTAATTACTTCGAAAAGCCTATGTCCGAGAGATTTTTCGAGAACAAGCTCAAGAACTGCTGATCATTATTATGTAAATTTCGGGGTGTCTCAAGCGAGGCACCCCGTTTTGTTTACTTCAAAAACTCACCTCGGTCTATGCCGTACTCCTTACAGATCGCGGTAAATTCATCTGACTGGCCGAAGCAGAACATTACATTCTCACGGCTTTGTGCGCCTTTCTTCATCTCGTTCTTCCAGTAAGCGATACCGTCATCCTCAGGCTCACGACCGAAGAATGTCATATATAATCTTCTTATATATTCAGCATCACTGACCTTCATGTTGATAAATTCCTGCGAAGCAAAGAACTCGCCTGCGGCCGAGCAGCCGGTCTTTTCGAGATTAGTAAGAGCAAGAGCCCAATAAGCGACGCCTTCTTCATCGGCCTCTCTGTTCAGGCAGCAGGTATAAAGTCTGGTCGCAAACTCGATAGACTTAACAGATGCGTGATCAGCCTTAGCCGTCAGAGCGCCTGACTTAACCCCATAGTCAGCACAGATGTTGCACCATTCCGTTGAATCGATAAAGCAATTGATAACATCATTTCGAGTCTTGGCCCCCTTCTCAAGCTCGGATATCCAATATGCCTTACCGTCTTTCTCGGAATCTCTGCCAAAGAAAGTCTTATAGAGAGCCTCGATAAATGCGTCATCATTCAGGCCCCTGTTCCTGAATTCAGCCGAATCGATAAGGAAGAAATATGCGCAATCTCCTCCCGTCACATTACCGCTCTCGATCTCATTGACCCAGTAATCCTTTCCTTCAGTCTCGGACTCTCGATCCAAAGCAACCGTATAAAGACGCTCAACGAAGTCACCAACCGAAGGAACCTCAGTCGGGCTCGGAGTCGGTGCGGAAGGCGATTTATCAGCAGGATATGATGTCTCTTCCTCATCATCCTCTGTCATCTTCATTACACCTGCAGTCGGAGTTGCCGTTGCAGTAACTTTTGCTGTCGGTGTAACAGTTGGCATACGGCTCGGCGCAGCAGTCGGCTTTGGAGTAGCCGTAGGTTTTGCAGTCGGCTTAACCGTCGGCTTCGCCGTTGGTGTTGGCTGTGTACCGTTGTCGTTTACGATATGAATGAGATCCGGATTCAGATTCTTCGTATCGATACCCGCCACACTCTTATCTATTGTTGTATTCCTGAATACGATATTGAGTGATACATCATTAGCTATATCACCGTAACCGTATCCGTTATAACCAGTGGCGATAACACCTCCGGTCTTATTGATCTTGCAATTGTCGAACAGGATAGTGCTGTCCTTGAGAGGTCTTGCCAATACATAAATAAGATTATTACCTGTATGTGTTATCTCACAGTTTTTGAACTCTACGTTCAATTTGTCGTTAGTACCTGCAAACGGACCTGTGGTAAGAAAATTCTCAGCCGAAGAACTGATCTTGCAGTTTTCGAAAAGAAACTTCTCAGGCTCGCCGCTCTCGCTTGCTTTAAATTCAAGATCGTCAAATACACAGTTCCTGAAAGTCGCGGATCTGAGATGAGCGTTTGTCTGAGTCTTTCCTTCAAATCTGCAGTTCTCGAACAATCGGTTCGCGTTTTCGAGATTTGAGATCTCAAAGAATATCGGTTCTGAAGACCCGTCGATCCTCTTAAATGTACAGTCATAGAAATGCAGATTGTCTCGGATATGCGATGCAGGCTGGATGGTGCAGTTGACAAATGTTGCATTATTGCCCGCAAAGGATGGAAAAATACAATTCTCGTATACGACCTTATCAAGAACACCTCTTAAGTGCGTGGTCGTATTGGTCGAATTACGGATGGTACAGTTCTTGACCTTGAAATCAACAAAGTCCGTGCCTGTTTCAGAGACATCCATAACATTTATATAACCGCAGTCATTGTCATAGATCCTGCCGTAACCGTTGGTCTTTTTGACGCCAAGGTTCCAATATACTGCTGTATTGGCATCGTTGCAGTTCTTGATGACACCACCATAGAGCCTTGACCTTACAACAATAAAATGACCTTTGCAATTCTCGTATACATGATTAAGTCCCGTATTATCGATGACAGTTGCAGTTGTATACTCAGCATTCTGGAAAACGGTATTATTCCTGTAATAGATATCCTGACATTCTTCCCAGCCGTCCTCAAAATCAACGCTGCTGGGCGTAATGCTGTTTCC
This sequence comes from Oscillospiraceae bacterium, assembly GCA_902803365.1. The sequence continues at coordinate 3,704 of CADCPU010000027.1, read as the reverse complement.
GCATCTTGTGTATGTACAACCGTCTATTAAAACGTTATTACAAGCAGTCGGCGCGAAATCAGTCGTTCTCGTATCATAGAAATCCAGATTCTTGAACTCGATATATTCCGGCGTATGCATTGCATAGATGCCGATATCATTCTTCTCGGATGGGAAATCAGATCCGGCCAGCGTAACCCTGGCATACTTGGCTCCTGCAGGAATCTGAATCTTCCTGTACTGGAATCCGGTCACTGTCTCCATAAATCCCTTATTGGCATTATAGAACGTAACATAGATGACACCCGAATCACCCTTTATACCTCTGTATCCGGAATGAAATCCTACATACATATAATCTTCGTCGGCATCATACTGAATGAACCTTGTAAGATCTACCATCGAACTGGTGCTGGCATTCTCAGCGGCAACTTCCTGTCCGTTAATGATCGCCGTTCTGGTAAAACCACTTAGAGCCTGACTCGGACCGTCCCAAGTGCAATTCGTAAGAATGGTATGTCCTGTCGTATTCTTGATCGTAAGATCACTGATGGAGCAATACTTACCTGAATGAAGTATTATCGTATTTATCGGCTCGCCCTGACATGCTGATTCAAGTTTCAGTGCCTGTCTCTCAAACCTGTCACCTTCCAGCGTACCGTTTATGAGATGAGCATCGACAGCATTATCCATAGCTACGATACATCCTTCATTAGCCGAGGAAATGGTATTGAGCTTAAAAGTACTGCCGTTCATATCAACAGTAAAATACGATGGGATCATGATACAGCTCTTCCTACACTTTTCGCCGTTGATCCTGTACGTACCCTTAGGAAGGATACATTTCCTGTAACCTTTCGCCTGAAGATCTGCGAACAACTTGGTAAGACCGTCTCTGGTCTTGTTCATATCATCGGCATTTGTGCTGTTATCATTGCGGATGCCGTATTTGGTCAGATCGGCTTTGGTTACAGTATATGTCTGACTTGAAGTAATGTTGTACTTGGACGGATTGACTACCCACAGATCGTTATAAAGTTTATGCGACTTTAATCCGGTTGCAGGATCAGATGCCTGAACTGCTATCTGATGCATACCTTCCGAAAGCTTTCCGATCGTAAGAGTATAATCGCCAAGCGGGATACCTGTAATGGTTTTCGATCTGCCGTCAACTTCATATATCAGATCTAACCTGCCTGAAGTATTGTTATTCAAATACTCCGACTGCTCATAATCAGTCATATAGAGCGGGATCGTGATATTATCATTGGTTGTAGGCTTTGCATTGAAATAGTACGTCGAGATATATGGAACTTTAAATATAGAATCCACATCTGCGGCGGCTAAAACACGACTTGTAGTAAATGGATTAAATATACCCGCTATCATTACCGCAGTTACGATAATAGCGACGACGGATAATAAACGTTTGATATTCTTGTTCACTGTTTTCCCTCAAAAGCAATTACAGTTAACACGAACATCTATTACGAAGTAAGTATCAAGAGTATAAGTTAGCGATCGCCATTTCGTTTATTATCCATTGTTTTTATATCGTATTTGCGATGTCGGATAGGGCCAATATCTCATTTTTTAATGGATGACCTTAAGAAATGTCACTCTATGTATAGGAGTCATGCCATGCTCTCTTATCGCAGCATAATGATCCTTGGTACCGTAACCTTTATGTTTTGCAAATCCGTAACCGGGATATTCGGCATCATAATCGATCATCATATGATCCCTCGTAACCTTCGCGAGGATCGAAGCTGCGGCAATGGAATTTGATTTCGCATCGCCTTTTATTATCGCATTTACAGGCACACCCGTTCCTTCGAGCTTGACCGCATCGATAAGGAGCAGATCAGGCTTGACCTCAAGACCTGCTACACAATCGCGCATCGCCTGCTTTGTCGCTTCAAGGATATTGATCGAATCAATGATATCAGGTCCCTTGGCAACAACCTTATATGCCAGAGCCTTTTCCTTTATCTCTTCGAAAAGAGCTTCACGCTTCTTCTCGCTGAGTTTTTTTGAATCATCAAGTCCCAGGATCGGCTTATTGGGATCCAGGATACATGCAGCAGCAACGACAGGTCCTGCAAGAGGTCCTCTGCCCGCCTCGTCAATTCCTGCGATGAAGTTAGCACCGTTGGCTCTTCCCTCATCTTCAAACTGCATCATGACTGCGTATTTTTCTTTAAGCTGTTCTTCAGTAAGTCTTGCCATATCAAAGCTCCGGTACTTCAAGTGTGATCCTGCCGATCCTGCCCTGTCTTAAGTCATCCAGGAATACCTTGCCGAATCTGTCTTCGTCGATCCTGCCGCCTGACATTATGCAGCCGCGCTTTTTCGCCATCTCGAGGAATCTGTCATAATCATCTTCGATAAACTCCTCATCACCCGGCTTAGCGATCTTAAATCTCTCACAGACCTCATCCGGATATCTCTCCAAGAGGATCTTGATCGTCTCATAAGCGATCTCTACCGAATCCGTAACTTCCTGCTTAACGGCACCGGTTGCCGTAAGTACGAGCTGACTTCTCTTTGTCGCGATCTTAGGCCAGAGTACGCCCGGCATATCCATGAGCTCGAGCTGACCTTCTGTCTTTACCCACTTAGGCGCGCGGGTAACACCCGGCTTATCACCTGTTACTGCGACTTTACGTCCGCAAAGTGCGTTAATGAGAGTTGACTTACCGGTATTAGGAACACCGACTACCATGGCACGGATCGGTCTTCCGATACGGCCCTTGGCAGCTGCACGCTCGAGAAGATCTGCGCAGAGCGTTTTCGATGCATTCCAAAGACTATCAAGACCCTTCTTTTTGGTCGACTCAAGCGCAACGGCTGTTACACCGTTCTTCTTGAGATAATCGATCCAGGCCCTTGTCTGATCAGGGTCTGCTAAGTCTGACTTATTAAGGATGACGACACGCGGCTTGTTGCCGATGATCTTATCAAGTTCGGGATTCCTGCTCGAAAAAGGGATCCTCGCATCGCATGTCTCATAAACTATATCTACTAATTTAAGGTTCTCCTGTACATCATTGAGGGCTTTCCTCATGTGTCCCGGAAACCAGTTAATGCTCTTTATATCGTCCATATTGTCTCTCTCTTTATTTGATAGACGTTATTATAACATAATATAAAAAAAGACCGCCATTGCTGACGGTCTTCGTATATCTTATTTATCTTAAGATCAGGACTTCTCGAGTGCGAGTGTCTTTGTTGTGATATCGCAAACAGAAGCAGGTCCGTAGTACTGGATAGCACCAGGATATGTGAAGCATGTCTCAACTGCCCACTTCTCACGGTTAGCCTCAAAGAACTTGAACGGCTTGCCGTCGAGCTCTACGAGAGCCTTACGGATAACAGGCTTGTCCTCACCGTTTCTTCTCTCCATGTTCATCATCTTTGTGATAGGCATACCACCTGCGATCCACTCCTCAGCAGGCTTGCTGATGTTGGATACCTTGGAGAGGTAACCTGTGAAACCATACTGGATGAGCATGAAAGCGTTGAAGCCCAAAGAGTAGCAGTAGTCTGCATCGAAGTTTGAAGGGAATGCGCAACGGCCTTCATAACCAAAGAAGTGGTGCTGAGCACCGAACTTGCCCTTGTATGTGCCTGCAGCCTTTCTCTTAGCGAGCTCAGCCTTAACCATCTCGGAGAAGAGCTTCTCGGATTCGATGAGGGAAACCTGAACGTTACCGTGTGGATCT